>CANQDH010000086.1 GCA_947591565.1 uncultured Bacilli bacterium
ATTCCGAAAATAGAAGAAATTAGTCAAAATAATCAGAATTTCTATGGCGTCTTAATTATGCTTACGAACCACACACCTTTTGAGGCTGCAAGTAAAATTGATTTTGATGTTGACTATAAATATGAAAAATTAAATGAAGAAACAAATGAAATCGAAATAGTTAGTGCACCATATATGGAAGGAACAGTTCTAGGTGATTACTTAAAAACAGTTCATTATGCTGATGAAGCACTTGGTGAATTTATAAATGGTCTTGATGAGAAAGGATTACTTGAAAATACTGTTATTGTTATATATGGTGATCATGATGCGAAAATAAAAAGATCAGAATACAAAAGATTTTATAATTATGATCCTTATACTGACAGCATTAAAAGTAAAGATGATGAGTCATATATCGATGTTGACCCTTACTTTTATGAATTAAATCGAAAAGTACCACTTATTATTTGGACCAAAGACAAAGATTTACAAAAGAAAATAAATGTTAAAATTGATAAAGTTATGGGAATGTATGATGTTTTACCAACCTTAGGCAATATGTTTAATTTTGATAATAAATATAGTTTAGGACATGACATCTTTGATATTGAAGAAAATACTGTTGTTTTCCCTGATGGAAGCTGGGTTACAGATAAATTATATTATAATGGTCAAAAAGATGAATGGAAATTACTTAATCCTGATGAAACAATTAGTTCTGAATATATTGAACAAAATAAAGCCTATGCTGAGAAAGTCATTGAAATATCTAATTCCATTATCACTTATGATTTAATTAAGAAAACACAAGAAACGGATGAACTTGTAAACAAAAAATAGTTAAGCTTTTAACTATTTTTCTGTTATATAAGTAATTTCAAGTTTTTTACCTATGACATCATAAATACTTACATTAGTTAAATTTTGTTTAATAATTTTACCCTTTTTATTTGCATCATAACCCTTTTCACCCTTTTTTATTTCAATGATACTTGTTCGAAAACTATAATTATTATTTTTAAGCCATGATGTAAATTCGGTATAATTTTGAAATGTAAAATCAGGTACAAGACATAGTTCATTATCCCGATTTTCTTCTTTAGCGCAGTTTATCTTTATAGGCGATTCTATTTTATTTACAACCTTTATCGTAAGGCCATCTTCTGGTATATAACTTAAATCCATACCCTCTTCAATATCCTGCTCGGTAATTTCATCTAAATGATATATAGAGTTTGAAGTTACATATTCGACATTTACTTTTAAATTATGCAATAATCCATAATTGATAGCCTCTTGTTTGGTTTTACCTACAAAATTAGGAAGAACATCAACATCTCTACTTACCATTTCTATTTGCTTTAAATTTAAATTATCTTTCATTTTATTTATAACCTCTTTTAAAGATTCATTATAAGGTATAAAGTTATATAAAGTAAGTTTAGTCCCCTGCCCATTTAACATATCATAATCATAAATATATTCATCATAACCATCAATAGATAATTTATTAATACTTGTATTCTTAGCCTTTTTAACATAATTATATAGTGCTAATATTTCATCTGTTTGCATATTGGTTTCCATATTATGACTAATTGTATCTAAAATGCTATAGATAATATCTAAATTATCTATATTTTTTAATTTGTTCATTAGTCCTTCAACAATATACTGCTGATTTTCACCTCTTATAATATCATTAATAGTTTTTCTATGTCTAGCAAGAGCAAGTACTTCTTCGCCATTTAAAACGCTTACGCCTTCTTCAAGGCAAATAGGATTACTTAAATCTCTATTGCTATCACTTTCACAAAAAGAAAGAGGCACATAAGTTTCAATTCCACCAAGCATATCAATAGTTTGAATAACACCTTGAAAATTAACCTTAAAATAATAATTAACATCAATATCGAATAAATTTTCAATCGTTTTTATCATACAATCATCACCATTCCACGCTGCATGTGTTATTTTATTTTTTCGTTCATCTTTAAAACAACTAATAGATGTGTAAGTATCTCTTGGTATACTAAGGATAGTTGCAGCATTTTTATCAGGATTAAAAGTTAAAAGCATTAAAGCATCACCATTAGATGAAGCATTAATATCATCGGAAGCTGCATCGACGCCCATTAATAAAATGGTAAAAGGATTATTTATATTATTATCTTTCATACTAATTTGGTGTTTTATTTCTTTGGTGTATATGGTTTTGGTATCGTTTTTTAAAGTTGAAAAAGAATCTAGATGTTCAAACAAAGATATATAATTAGATGGCATAACCGCATATGTTATATCACCAATATATAAACTATTTAATAAATCAATATAACTATCCATTTCAGTAGTGTTTTCCTTATTTATCTTATAAGAATCTATAATTTGTTGATGATTTAAATCATCTATTAAAACACCTATTTTACCATCATTTAAGTCTTTATTGTCATTCTCTATAAGAGTTATAATACTATACTTTTGAACTATATAATTAGATGATATATGATCAATCGTTTTATATATTTTGTGTATATTAAAACTTATAAAAAAAATAATTAGTGAATATAGTGTAAAACAAATATCTAAAACCAATAAAATCTTTTTTTTCTTTTGGTATTTTACTAACAAAAAGATAAATAATAAATAGATGCTAATGCAAATAAAACAAGCGATGATTCTTCCTATATTTTCAATATTAGTTAATAATAAAAGACTATATATAAAATATGATGTTACGAATAAAGTTATAATATTAATAATGATAGTTAATAAAAAATGATGATTTTTCATGATAGTTCCTCCTACGATATTCTTTAATAGTATAAATCAATTTTTTTAAATTATAAGTTATATATGGAAATGGTGGATAATATATCAAAAAAATACCAATTTAATTGGTACTTTTTATTTACAAATTGTTTTAGGTATTGTTATAACTGGACGAACTCCTCTGAAATTTTTATTTTTCACATGTATTGCATAAAAAAAGCCATCTTTTACCACACTCCATGCATACCTATCATTCGTAATTGAACTTGTCCAATATCCATAATGGTCACTTAATTCGGTTGAATCATTTAGACAGCCCATAAATGAACAATATGGATCTGTTCTATCGTATAACCATGCATACTTACATCCCTCATTAACACACATATCCCCAGCTGAAGTTTTATCTATCGGTCCCAATGTTTGCAACGAAAACTCAGAATCTTTATTTGTCACATCAAAATTATCTTTTTTTGTTATTTGAATTATTTCTTCAGCACTTATTAATCTAATATCTAAGCTTTTATCCCATTTTGCTGTATCATCTTGTAAGGCAAATAAAACATCTGTCATAGTATTACCACCTTCCGAATTCCAAGGTGTTCCGGATGATGTATTATGATCTAATATCATGGTATAATTTATTCCATCATCTTTATATGCATACCATTTCATACAACCTTCTTTTAGCCAAGTATCACTTTTGGCATTTTCACTTGTACATTTATTTGTTAAATTAGTTGGGTCCAAATAAACAATAGCTTCAACATCTGTATACCTTATATCTTCTGGTGGGGTTTCTTTTGTTACGCCACTTTCTATCAATATAGTTTGTTCTATGCCGATGTTTTCTAAAGCATCTCTTACTTTTATCCTATGTTCACCTATTGTTTTAAATTCGCATATATTTGATGTTTGCCAAACACCATCACAATTATATGCTCCATCATGTAACTGAGTATTTTCATCATTTATAGTTATAGTTACATTACCCATATTTATTGATATCGTATATGTTGGTCCTGTTTTATCTATCTTCCTACTATTTCCACTTACATATCCCTTATTACCGCTTTCATCATAGGTATAGGCTTCAATAGTTCCTTGTTCATTAAAGGTTACAACCACCTTATTATCATTTACTTGATACCATGTATTTGCTTTTAAAACGGTTAAACTTTCTTGTGACCCAGTGCATACTGGTGTATCTCCTGCTTCGCAATTTGTTGCACTTATATTTGTACTGACATCAACACTTACTTTAAGATAATGTTTAGCGTTTTCAACTCCTGTATCATCATAAGTAATTGTTGCTTCATCTTTATATACATATCCATTTATAGATTCTATTTTTATATTTGATGCATTATATCCTTGCCATGTTATAACTGGTATATTTATATCTCTTACAACTGCTTCTCCTGTTAGACATGGACTTGTTTTATTTTCTCCATTATCTATGGCACATACTTCATAATATATATGGGCTTTACTCTTTAAATTTGTTATAGCACATTCACTTTCAGTAGCACTACCTACTTCTTTATCTAATTTATCAATACTTTCTCCGTATTTACATATTACACTTTTTATCCCTGATTCATTTTCTTCAATATTATATCCTATAATAATACTATTACTACTTACAATAGGATAGTT
>CANQDH010000087.1 GCA_947591565.1 uncultured Bacilli bacterium
TACATTATACCCCCCCCCCTAGCTTTTGTCAAGTGGGGGAATGTTATCATTTTTATATAGATTTGTAGTGATACACTTAAAGTAGACAATGATATAGATAATATAGACAATTCATTCTTTAGTTTATACACTTATATTATTTTTTAAACAAAAAAAATTAAATTACGCAAAAAAGATAACTTTTTTGTTATCTCCCAACTAAATTATCTCAAAACTTCTTTTTGACACCTTTAATTATCTTTGATTTGAAGATATTCTAAGACAACCTTACGGTCATTAAAAGGAATTTTTTCATCACCCTTAATTATAAACTCTTCATGACCTTTTCCTAAAATAAGTAATACATCATTTTCTTTTAAGTAATTAATACCTTTTATAATAGCCTCTTTTCGGTCATAACAAATTTCATAATTCGTATAATGAATATCCTTTAGCATATCATCAAAAATTTGTGTTTGTGATTCATTATGCGGATCATCATGTGTTAAAATAACTTTGGTAGATAATTTACAGGCTATACTTGTCATAATAGGTCTTTTACCCCTATCACGGTCACCTGTACAACCAAAAACTGTATATATGTGGCCCTTGGTTACTTCTAACATTGTATTAATGATTTTACTTAAAGCATCTGGTGTGTGGGCATAATCAACAATTATACTATTTGTTTTGTAAATAATCGTATCCATACGTCCACTTGGTGCTGATAATTCTTTAGAAATCATTTGAATTTTAGAATGATCGATACCAATTAATCTTAGAACAATAATCGTCGCTAATAAATTATAGACATTATATTTACCTAGTAATGAACTTTCAATATTATAATGCTTACCTTCATAATCATAACTAAAAAGCGTTTTTTGATTTGTCATTTTAAAATTCGTAATTTGAAAATTACCACCTAAAAAACCATATGTAACATTATGATTATTTGGAAGTAAAAAATAATCTTTATATGCATCATCATAGTTAATAATAGCTGTTCCATTTGGTTTTAATTTGCGAAATAAACTTTGTTTAGCATTTGCATAATTTTCCATGGTTTTATGATAATCCAAATGATCTTGGGTTAAATTCGTAAAAATAGCGTAATCAAATAAATAGCCTTCTACTCTATGATAACTTAAACCTTGACTACTTACTTCCTGAACAATAACCTTACATCCTTTTTCTTTACAAGTTAAAAACATTTCATATAAGTCATATATATCTGGCGTTGTATTAACTAAATTTTTAACCTTTTGTCCTATATAAAAACCAATAGTTCCAATATAGGCACATTTAATACCTAATTTATTTAAGGCTTCATGTATTAAAAAGGCTGTTGTTGTTTTGCCATTTGTTCCTGTTATGCCAATAAATTTAATGTCTCTTAATTCATCATTGTAATTTTTACTTAAATAATCAATCAAATATTTTCTTGTATCTTTAACAATTTCCGTTTGAACACTATAAGAACCATATTCAGCAATAATTTTTGATGCCCCATTTTCAATAGCCTTTTCAATAAACTGATGTCCGTCTAAATCGACGCCTCTTAAAGCAACAAAAGTATCACCTTTATTAATTTTTCTTGAATCAACTTTTAAATTCATTTTACCACCTCATTTATTATACCATAAAAAGTATTTTTTGATATTAAAATAAAATGTTATAGAAAAAAAGCGATATAAATCGCCTAAACAAATATTTGTTTATAAGCATTACCTCATTTAATACATCAAAGTTCGACAAAACTTTTGTAGTATTAGTGTAACCTATATCAAATATACATAGGGTAATATCTACATATATTCCTTATTATTTTGTTTCAAAGTCGGAAGTATTATGACTTGTATTTTTTTCCAAATGATATATATTAGCATTTATGGCAATTCCTAAAACCAAAATATAGGCTAAGATATAAACCCACATCATTAAAACAATTACATTCGATAATCCACCATAAAAGATATCATAATTAGCAAAATTACTGACATAATATGAATAAATAGCTGTTACAATCATCCATCCCAAAGTTGTAAATTGTACACCTCTATTAACATATTTACTTGGTATTTTATGATCAGGTGCAACCGTAAAGATAATTTTTAAAACAAACAAGATAAGAAAGTATGCAACTGGCCACTTTACAAAGACAAAGATAGGATAAATACTACTACTTATACCTTCAAAAATTTTTAAATCTAAAATGAATGATAAAATATTATTACCAAAGGCTAAAACAACTACCACAAAAATAAACAAAAACACAAGTAAAATCGTCATAAATAAGGCTTTAATTCTTCTTTTTAAATAATCAGAATTTTTAATTTTATATAAAGTATTAGATGCAACAATTAAAGAGTGTGCTCCATTAGATGCAACTAAAAAGACAATAAACATTGAAAGTCCAAGACCTATATCGACACCCTTACCTGATATAAAAGGTAATAATAAATCCGTAATTTCTTTTGGTATATTATTTTGTAGTGCCGTTATAATAGAATCAAGTGATATTGAAAAAAAGGATGCAACAAAACCTATTAAAGTTATAATAGGTACGACGGATAAAACCATAAAAAAGGCTAAATGAGCAGGTAAAATACGCATTTCATTAAGCGATATTAAACTTAGTAATCCTTTTAAATTCTTTTTTATTCTTTCCATAAAACCTCCAAAAAAAGCAAAGTTACCTTTGCTTAATTATGTGTTTCCTCTTTATTATTTCGCATATCTATGGTAGCTTCATTAACAGCATCATCGATTGTTTTTATAGCATCATTTATAACACTATATCCTATAGCAGCGCCAAAACCATGAGCAAGTTCTTTAAATTCTTTATTTAATTTACGAATATAAGCAATAACTTGTTTTTCATCATATCCGACCATATAAATTAAGAATTCATTACCATTTGTTCTTACAATTTCGGTATTACTTACTTGTGTTTTAATTAATATATTAGCTGCTTCTTTAATTAAATTATCTCCTTCTTGATGTCCATAGTTATCGTTAATGTAAGTAACATTATTTAAATCTATGACAATAATAGTTTGTGGATAAATTTCACTATTATCCCATTTTTCGATATTATCATTCAAATAATTACGATTTTTTAGGGATGTAAGCATATCAACATATTTTATTTTTTGTTCTTTTGTTAATTTATTTTTACGATTTTTGATTTTGCATATTAATTTAATAACAACACTACCTATATAGATAATTCCTAAAAAGGCTAAGGCTAAGATGGTAACACCAAGTACAATGCTTCTTTTTGATTTAAAATGATATAATTTATTGTAACTATCATTTATATTAGCCTTTTCATCAATAAATGATAAATAAAAATTAAAGAAATTATTAAATACTTTATTATCACTTATATCTCTTAAGGTAAAATAATATTCACTAGATAAATGATCTTCAAATAAAATTTTATAATTAGATAACTTATTTCTTACATAATAATTATATGTTTCTTTATCAATAGCTAAAAGGTCATTATTATTTAAACTTGCAATTAATTTTTCAGTATTATCATACTGTTTAACTTTAATGTTATTATCAGTTAAATATTTATCAATTTTACTATTTTTGATAGTTTTAACCGTATAATTTTCAAGTGAATGAACAGAATTAATTATAATATTTTTACTAATTGGGGCCAAATAAACAATTTTTTCATCAAAGGTTGATACAGTATTTAATATATCCATATCATATTTATCATTACTTGTGATATTAAAAATTAAATCAAGTTTATTTTCATTAAATTTTTTGATTAAGTCATCATTGTTTTCAAATTCGGTAAATTCAATTTTAATACCGGCTAATTTTGAAAAATCTCTTAAAATAGATGCATTAATACCCATCAAAGTATCATCGACAATTAAATCATATGGTGTATTTGCAACAAAACCATATACATATTGTTTTCCTTTAAAACTTGTTTCTTCTTTATCTGTTACACCTTCAAAAAGGAAATAATTAGATGAAAAATTATCCATATATTCTTTATTATAATTTTCATTTTTCCATTTTTGATAATATTTTTTAATAATCGAATTTAATTTTTCTTCTTTTCCTAATGTTAAAACATAATCTTTAGTATAATCTGATAAATTATAATTAATATATAAATCGTTTTTTAATATTAAATCTAAATGAAGATTTTTTAATAAAATAATCGCGTCTGTTTTTTCATCTTCGCTAGATAAACTATTAACTAAACTATCAATATTATCAAAAGTTTTAAAACTTATATTTTGGCATCCTTCTAAATATTTATCACTATTTTCTAGAGTATCTTTTAAAACACCTATGGTTAAATTATTTATCTCAGATAATGAGGAATATTT
>CANQDH010000088.1 GCA_947591565.1 uncultured Bacilli bacterium
GACGAACATTTCGCAATGTTCTGCGTTAGCATGCACAAATTTAGTCAAAAAATGAAAAAATGAGCCATTTTCATAAATTTCATGAAATATTTATAAAATTTGATTAAATTTGTTGTAAAAAACCGAAACTCAAAAGTAAAAAATATTGTGGAAATAAAAAATTTATGGTATAATCAATGCATAGGGAGTTGAGTTAACGGTTATTCGCTTGGTCTCCAAAACCGAGAATTTCAGTTCGAATCTGAAACTCCCTGCCATAATAGTAAATAAACTCCTAATTTAGGAGTTTTAAATTTATAAAATGTGCTATAGATGATTTTAAACTTTTATAAAATTTAATTATATATTCCTATGAGCACAATTTCTGTTGGAAAAATATTGTTACCATAATATCGTAAATAAAATTGATACCCCGGACAAATTTCATCAATCATTTTTGGTATTTTCCATAAATCTTCATGATTATGATAAACAGAAATTAATAATTTGGGATGATTTTTTTGAATTTGTTTTTGACAACCTTCTAAAGCCTTTTTTTCATATCCTTCAATATCCATTTTAATTAGGGAAATGTTTTCTTTTATATCATCATCAATGGTCGTTACATCTATTCGTTCAGTGCCATCACTTGCTACAATATTAGCCGATTTATCTACCTTACTTTCTTTTATAAATAGTTTTTCTTTTTTATTTGATATGGCTTTTCTTTGACAATATATATTAGGATAATATTGTAAATTATTTTGTAAATTACTAAAAATATCTTTAGTGATTTCATAACAGTAAATACTTTTATAATTATGAAGACCATAGTAATTTAAATAATCCATAATGGTATCACCATTAAAGGCTCCTAAATCAACAATTACTTCATCTTTGGTACATTTAACTAAATCTAAATCGAAATAATGGGGATAATTGGTTTCAATACTACTATTTAAAGAAACAAAATCACAGTTATATAAATTATTTATAATAGCAAATAGAACTTTTTTAGAGCGATAATCTTGTAAATTTTCATAAAGCCATTTCAAATCATTAATATGCTGTTTAAGCATTATAGCTCTGTTGTATAATTCTTCATAGTTTTCTTTTTTTATATCAAGATTACCCCAGTAAGGGAATTTATTGATAAAGTCTTCTATAGAATTTTGCATACTTAAAGGAATTTTTTTAAATTTGTTGATAATAGTATGATATACTTCTTCTAAACTTTGTTTATCTATTAAATTCATCAAATTATTAAAATTGATATCTATAATATTCATATAACACCTCATTATTATATTATTTTAAAATTTATAAAATAGCACTCTATATAATATTTGATATAGTTTTATTTGAAGGTTATTTTTATATTTGGAAAGTTTAATCAAAGAATAAAAATATTTATGAAAGCTAGAACAATCTATAAGTAGCATTCATTTACATTTTAAAGTGAAAATGATATAATAAACACGTATAAGAAAGGAATATGATATATATGTGTACAGCTATAACCTATAGTACAAAAAATCATTATTTTGGAAGAAATTTGGATTTTGAATATTCATATAAAGAAACAGTTACCATAACACCAAGAAATTATCCACTTAAATTTAGAAAAGTAAAAGATATAGATAAGCATTATGCGATAATTGGAATGGCTTATGTTGAAAATAATTATCCTTTATATTATGATGCTATCAATGAAAAAGGATTAGGTATGGCCGGATTAAATTTTCCAAAAAATGCTGATTATAAAGAAGAAAAAGAGGGTAAGGATAATGTTGCACCTTTTGAGTTTATTCCCTGGATTTTATCGCAGTGTTCGAATATAACAGAAGTTAAGGCTTTACTAGCTAAAATTAATATCGCTAAAATTGATTTTAGTGAACAACTTCCAGCTTCACCACTTCACTGGATTATTGCTGATAAGGAAAAAGCGATAACTGTTGAAAGTGTCAAAGATGGATTAAAAATATATGATAATCCTGTAGGTGTTTTAACCAATAATCCATGTTTTGATATTCATATGTTTAATTTAAATAATTATATGAGTTTATCAACAGAAATGCCTGTTAATAATTTTTCTAAATCTTTAAACTTAGATATTTATAGTCGTGGTATGGGTGCCTTAGGACTACCTGGTGATTTATCAAGTGCCTCAAGATTTGTTAAAGCGACATTTACAAAGATGAATTCCATTTCTGGAGACTTGGAGCCAGAAAGTATTAGTCAGTTTTTCCATATTTTAGGTTCTGCTGAGCAGCAGCGAGGATGCGTTCATATGGGAGATAATAAATATGAAATTACTATTTATAGTTCATGTTGTAATTTAGATAAAGGTATTTATTATTATACGACTTATGAAAATAGTCAAATTACAAGTGTTGATATGTATAAAGAAAATATTGATGGCTTTGACCTTATAAATTATGATTTAATTAAAGGGCAACAAATATATCAACAAAATTAAAATGTTAAAATAGGAGGAAATTTATGAAATCAAAGGTTTATTTTACAAAAGACATAACACCAGAAAATTTAATTAAAATTTATGAAAGTTTAGGTGTAAATTTAAAGGGGAAAATTGGTGTAAAAGTATCAACAGGTGAAGATGGATCTAAAGGATACTTAAAAGCTGATTTAATTGGACCATTTGTAAAAAAATTAAATGGAACTATTATTGAATGTAATACAGCATATGATGGTGCTAGAAATACAGCCGAAGATCATATCAAAGTAGCTAGAGAACATGGATTTACATCATTTGCTGATGTCGATATTATGGACGCTAATGGTGAATTTAAAATTCCTGTTCACAATGGTAAACATTTAAAATATGATATTGTCGGCAAAAATTTTGAAAATTATGATTCGATAGTTAATCTTGCCCATGCAAAAGGTCATATGATGGGAGGATTCGGCGCTTGCTTAAAAAATCAATCTATCGGTATTGCATCTCGTAATGGTAAAGCATATATTCATAGTTGCGGACAAGATGAAGATCCAAAAACAGCGTGGGGTAGACCATATGAGCAAATTGATTTTATAGAATCTATGGCCGAGGCAGCCAAAGCTGTTTCGGATTATTTAGAACAAAATAATAAGCAAATTGTCTATATAGCTGTTATGAATTATTTATCAGTTGATTGTGATTGTGATGCTCATCAATCAGAACCAGTTATGAATGATTTAGGAATTGTTGCTTCCTTAGATCCTGTTGCTGTTGACCAAGCATTTATAGATCTTGTATGGAGTAGTAAAGAAGAAGGAGCTAACCTTTTAAGGGAAAGAATTGATAGACAACTTGGTAGAGAAATTTTACCTTATGCCGAAAAATTAGGCTTAGGTTCTACTAATTATGAATTAATTGAAATATAATTTATTTGACTGATTTATTCAGTCTTTTTTTCAAATATAATAAATTAGGACATAAAAAAATATCAAAACTTTTGATAGTACTTGATATTTTTTGAAGATAATTATTTGAAGTGGTCTGCAAGAGTCGTCTTTTTCGCTTGCAATTCTGCTAATTGTTGTGCAGCCATTGCTCTTTCTTCAACTGAACATGTTGGATCCATGCGAGTTAGCTGTAATCTCAATTCTAGATTTTCTTCTCTTAATTTAGTTAATTCATCACAGACTGGCTGCAATGCATCATTTAGTAGTTGTTGTATCATAGTTACTGTTTCCATATTTATTCTCCTCCTAACAAAATTATAGCATATTCATCAAATTTTTTTCAATAACTGTGAAATGTTTAAATTACAATTTTGTAAAAAAGTGTAAATAAGGATATATTGTTATGCGTTATTTCTTTTTTTTGTGTTATACTACATATGGAGGCGATAAACCATGGATGATAGATATTATGGCGAAAGACACTTAAGACCAGAACAACAAATTGAACAATTAACAAGTATAGTAGAGAAGTTAGAAACTAGGACGCGTTCTTTAGAAAGTATGCTTACGCAAGCATTAAAAACAATGGAATCTATGTAAAACCAATTATTTGCAATGGGACAGCAAGGCATGAATACAGGTTTAATGGTTACTAGAATTGGTGAGGTTTTGCAAATACCATCTATGCAAGATCCTGCAAAAAAAGAAGAACCAACTTTAAACTCATTCTTTCGTTAAAAATTTGCTTATAAAAAGATGAAAAAAAGTTATTAAAGATTTCTAATTTTAAACTAAAAAGAGTGGTATAAACAAACTTAACTAAAAATTTGTTTAAACCACTTTTTTATATGACATAATAATTCATCTAATGAATATGGACTTTCATTTCGAAAATATTTAAGTAGTTCCATTAAGATTCCATTCATCA
>CANQDH010000089.1 GCA_947591565.1 uncultured Bacilli bacterium
CTTTTTTAATCCCTCGATAATTCTTCCTGGTCCTGCACCAACGTAGCTTCGTCTATGTCCTTTAATTTCACTTTCATCATGAACACCACCAACGGATATTTTGGTAAATTGACGATTCATCGCTTTTGCAATACTAAAAGCAAGCGATGTTTTTCCAACACCTGGTGGACCAACTAAACACAATATAGGGCCATTTAAGGAATTTTTCATTTGTTTCACAGCCAAATATTCTAAGATTCTTTCTTTAACTTTTTCAAGACCATAATGCGAATTATCTAAAATGTGTTTGACGTCGGTTAAATCATCATTATCTTTAGTTTCATTATTCCATGGGAGGCTCAAAAGTGTATCAATATAATTTCTTATAACGTTTATCTCAGGAGATATATTTGTTGATGATTCTAATCTTTTAATTTCTTCATATAAACGTTTTTTAATTTTATCAGGAGCATTTAAATTGTTAATCTTTTGTTTTAAATCACTAGTATCATCTATTGTAGAACTATCACCAAGTTCTTCTTTAATAACTTTGATTTTTTCTCTTAAAAAATATTCTTTTTGTGTTGAATCAATATTTTTTTTAACTTTTTGTTCAATATTTTTTTCAATTTTAAAGATTTCTTGTTGTTCATATATATCTTGAAGAACCATTTCAGAACGCATTTTTATATCAAAAGTATTTAGATATTCATTTAAACGTTCGTTAGTAGTCGCAACTTGCATGGCAATAATATCTGTCATTTTAGATAAATTTTGCATATTCGCTAACGTAGATAAGATACTATTGGTAATATATGGAACAATTTTGATATGGTTTTCAAATTCTTTATAAATTTTTTTAAGTAAAATAGGTTCTTCCGTTATATCTGGATTTATTTCTAATACTTCTGAGGCAATCGATTCTAAATTATCAATTTTTCTATCAATATCCAAATATTCATGAACATAGGCTCTGGATAATCCGGATATAGTTACTCTTACATTACCATTTGGAAGTTCCATTTTATGGTTAATTTTCGAAATAACACCTATTTTAGGTAAATCTTGAACTTTTGTACTTTCTTCAAGCAAATTTATTTGACTTACTACTAACAACTTATTATCGTGAAAAAACTCTGAAACGCTTAAGATATTTTTACTTTCATTGTTTTCAAATTCAAGTCTAAGGTCATTATTAGGTAGTAATACTATACCTTTTAGTAAGATTACAGGAAGATTCATTTTTTTCATTGTTTTTGCCTCCTAATAAATTGACATTTATTATAATTCAAAAAAATATAAAAGTCTATATATATTTTAAATTTTTTAAATTATTTTTTGAGGTTAGACATGATAAAAATATCTATGAAAAAAATTAGATAATTAATCAAAATAATCTAATTCTTTATTGCTTAAAAAATCATATCGTATATAGTTTACACCGATATTAAAATAATTTTCTTTTCGGTTTTCTATTTTATAATCGAAGATTGTTATAAAATCTTTATTTTGTTTTATGGGGAAAATATTATCATATTTATCTTTAAGGAAGTATTTTTGACCCTTTAATAAATCATATCTAGATATCATGGCTTCTCTTCTTCCATAGACAATGACCTCTATATTAGGCCTTTTTTGATACCTTTTTTGGTAATTTGATATAAGTTCTTTGATTTGATGATAATCAAGTTCATATGACAAAGTAACTCTGTTAACACCTATAGAATGTAAAAACGCTACGGCATATGAGTTCGTTACATTGAAAGAAAAGTCTGTAAAAACACCTTCTTTTAAAGAACCTATTTCGGATACAAGTAAAGGAAGAGGTTTATTTTGGGTTGTCTTTTCAACTCTATTTAATTTTAAAACTTTTCTAGAATCATTTATATCATTGTATAAGGTTTCATCTAAATACAAAGTATCATAATTTATTTGGTTAATTTTAGGATATAATGTTTTATCTCTAATTTGAATGTTTATTTTTGTACATTTATCAAAGGATGGAAGGTCAATTTGGTAAGGCGTTTTTTTATAAGGTATTTGATATTGTCTTTTACTTTTTAATAATTTTAAGGCTTCTCTTCTAATTTCGTTTAATTTAAATATAGGTACAAATGATTCATTATCATTATCTATGTCTAGATGTTTAAATGTATATATGGTATCATTGGTCTTTTTTAATTGTTTTTCAATTTGTTCACTAGCCATGTTTGTTTTAATAGCTTTACTTACAATATAATCACTTTTATATGAGATGTTATTTATTTCATCACTTATCGTAAGTTCTAAGGGATGCCCTTTTTTAACGATTATATGTCCATCAATATAAACTCTTCGTTCTTTTCTTTTTAATTTATTTTGAATATTATCTAACTGTTTTTTATCAGTTGTTTTAACGACTTTAGTGCCACTATGACAATTAACAATATTTGGTATTAAAACAGTATCACCTTTCTTTCCTTGTTTGACACTTTTACCATTTATAGACATTTTAGTTACTGTAAAGCCAGAATCTTCGGTATTTAAAAATCTAATACCATCACCACAACATAAAGAGTCTTTAAGTTTTAAATGGATATTGTGTTTATCTATTTTGATGACAGTTCCAATATCTATACCTAAATGATTTGGTCTAAAAGAATTGACAACATCTGTTTCAAATAAGTAGCCTTTTGTAAACTTACGATTGTATATTTTTTGTAAAGATATGATATCATCTTGTGTTATGTTTATCTTGTTATTTTTTAAATAATTATCAATAGCTTTGCGATAAATACTTACAACAAGGTATACATATTCCGCCCTTTTCATGCGGCCTTCTATTTTAAAACTATTTATACCAAGGTCGATAAGTGTTCCAATATTTTCAAGTAAATTTAAGTCTTTCATACTAAGAACATATTCTTCTTTATTATGACCTATTCCTTTATCATCAATTAAAGTATATTTTTGTCTGCATGTTCCAGCACATTTACCTCTATTACCGCTTCTGCCACCTATAAAATAGCTCATTAAGCACTGCCCTGAATAGGAAAAGCAAAGAGCACCATGGACAAATACTTCTAATTCTATATTGGTGTTTTTTCTTATATCTTTTAAAGTATCTATATCTATTTCACGGGCAAGAACAACACGTTTAGCCCCTAATTTTTCCATCATAAGTGTTCCACTTAAATTATGAATATGCATTTGTGTTGATATATGTATTTCAAGGTTAGGATAGGTCTTGCGAATCAAATCAAACATTCCTAAATCTTGGATAATAATGGCATCGACATTATGATGATGAAGAAAATCAATATAATTTAAAAAGGTATCAATTTCCTTTTCATAAACAAGTGTGTTTACGGTTACATATACTTTAACACCATATTCATGAGCATAATTAATACAAAAAACAATTTCGTCATTCGAAAAATTATCCGAAAATGCTCTAGCCCCAAAGGCATATCCACCTAAATAAATAGCGTCGGCTCCTGCTTCTATAGCTGCATAAAAGGCTTCCATAGAACCTGCGGGAGCTAATAATTCTATTTTTTTCATTATCTCACCCCTTTTAAAAGAAAAACTCTTTTCTTAGAGTTTTTATTTTGTACAGAATATACTATCGACTGTATCAAATCTTTTTAATATTTCGTTTATATTTTTTTCTATAATATTCATCTCAACATTATCAAAATTAGATTGCCTTACAAATTTAAGATCAAAAGGTTTGATTATAATTGTAAATAAATTATTATATATTTTACTTTCTTTATAACTTAAATTTAATTTTATTTGCATGCCTTCAATGTTATCTAAATTGCCATCTAAACAAGCCTTTTTAAAAGACATATAACTATTACAAATAATAATATTAAATTTTTTATCTTTAATACGAATATCTAAATAAAAATTATGTTTTTTTTGATAGACATTTTTATTTTGTGTAGGCTCATTAAAAAGCCATAAATATTGTTCAT
This sequence comes from uncultured Bacilli bacterium, assembly GCA_947591565.1. GTDB lineage: Bacteria > Bacillota_I > Bacilli_A > RF39 > UBA660 > UMGS1045. The sequence continues at coordinate 3,942 of CANQDH010000089.1, forward strand.
ATACATTATCACAATACTTTACTAAATGACTTATATTTTCTTTTGTTGCAATCGCATTTGAATAATCAAAAACATTATGAATATTATCTATTTTAAGGTCATCTTTTTTTCCTTCTAAGACCTTTAAACCTTTTTTTAAATTATCTATCATTTTCATATTATCCCCCATGTATTTGATATATTATAACATTTATATTTTAAGATGTAAATGGTAAACAAT
>CANQDH010000090.1 GCA_947591565.1 uncultured Bacilli bacterium
GAAGAAAGGCTGAAGAATATTTAAAAAAAGGTAAAATTAAAGTAAATGGTGAAATCGTTACCGAACTTGGAACAAAGGTAAGTGAAAATGATTTAATTGAAATAGATGGTACGATATTAGGTAGAGATGAAAAAGAATATATTTTATTATATAAACCAAGAGGTGTTATTACCTCAACATCAGACGATAAAAAAAGAAAAACAGTCTTAGATATTGTCGATACAAATAAAAGACTATATCCAGTTGGAAGATTAGATTATGATACAAGTGGTATCTTATTACTTACCAATGATGGAGAACTTACGAATAAACTTATCCATCCTAAAAGTGAAATCGAAAAAACTTATGTTGCTAAAGTCAAAGGCTTTGTCAGTAAAGATACCTTAAAAAACCTTTCAAGAGGTGTTATGATTGATAGTTATAAAACCGCTCCTGCTAAAGCAAAATTAAAAAAATATGATCGAAAAACCGATACATCTATTGTTTATTTAACTATTCATGAAGGTAAAAATCATCAAGTAAAAAAGATGTTTAGTGCTTTAGGTTTTGAATGTCTTAAACTAAAAAGAGAAACATTTTCCTTTCTTACTCTAGATGGTTTAAAATCGGGAGAGTATCGCCGCCTTACACCAAAAGAAGTAAAGCTATTGTATAATGAGGCAAATATACACAAAAACACTTGCAATTAAATGAATTTTATAGTATTATAAAAAAAATTGTAATTGTATTGGAGTTTTAAATGGAAAAGGAAATGAAAAGTAAAATATTATTAACATTATTGTTTGTTATTTTTGCAGGTATTTTAGTTTGGAATAGATTACCTAAAACACTTAAATATAATTATCCTTTAACAAAAGAAGGCTTAGTTAAAGTTTATAACGAACATACTTTAATTGCGAATATAGATGTCGATAATCTTAATTCGTTTCTTATGAATCTTGATATTACGGAAGCTAAAAAAATTGATAAAATAAGTAAAGACACTCCCCTATATACCCTAAGAATATATAGTAAAAATGCTAGTCAAATACAGGGTTTAAGTGGTGTTTTACTTACGATATGTGTCTATGATGATTTTATATATTTTCAAAAAAACAATATAACATATAAAGTTAAAAGTAATTTAAGTAAAAATTTATTACAAAGACATCATATTATAGATTTAAATATGCCTGTATATCGTCCTATTCTTGGAAATCTTCGTATTGTCGAAATTGCATCTCGCGAAATAGGAAATGTTGGCGGTGAACCATACTGGAGATGGTATGGGTTAGATCACCGTATCGAATGGTGCTGTGTCTTTGTATCTTGGGCTGGTTATCAATCAGGATATTTACAAGCAGGTGAAATACCAAAATTCCCAAATGTTAGTGCGGGTGTTGCTTTCTATAAAGATAGGGGAAAATGGCAGGGCAAGACTTATGTACCATCACCTGGCGATGTTATCTTCTTTGATTTGATGCTAGATGATAGAGCTTATCATGTTGGCTTAGTTGAAAAAGTTGAAAATGGTAGGGTTTATACTATAGAGGGTAACTATAATGATGCCGTTGTAAGAAGAAGTTATCCTGTTGCAAGTCCATATATTTATGGGTATGGTACGCCAAATTACCAAGTAAAAAGACCAACTTATTTGAAATAAAAACTGAAGATTATTCTTCAGTTTCTTTGGTACTTATGGCACTTGTTGGACAATTTGCTATCGCATCATCGACGTTTTCTTTAACTTCATCAGATAATTTATCATAATTATCTTTAATTGCTTCAGCAAAACCATCATCACCTAATTCAAAAACATCTGGTTCTAAACTTTCACAAGCACCACAACCAATGCATTTATCCTTATCAACACAAATTTTTTCCATGAACATCACCTCTATACAATTATATTAAAAAATCTTTATTTTTGCAATTAAATGTTTAAAAAAGATGATAAATGTGCTATTATTATAGTAATATGATACGAGGTGATAGATGTGCCAAGCCGAATGGAACGTTATGCCGATACGAAACTAACGAGAACAGCTAAGAATCAGGAACTATATGATGAAATTTATGAAAATGCCGATTACCCTGAAACTAAAAAATATACCAATGTTGAAGGTGTCGTTAAAACGCCTGCTTCTAAAGAATTAGATATCGAAAGAATAAAAGCCATCATAAATAGTCATGAAGAAAATAGTAAACTTCAGCATAAAAGATATAGAAAACCCGTTCAAGAAGTATATGTAAATTATGAAGAAGAAGATGACAATGATACATATGATTTAAATGAAGCATTAAACAAAGCCAAAGATGAAAGACCTGTTATCAAAGATGATTTTCATAGTTTAAAAAATATGGAATTAAACATTTTAAGAAATCTCAATATCAAAAAAGAAAAAAAAGAAGAACCAGATGATGAACTTAAAGAATTAATTGATACTATTACCGGAACAAGTAAACTTACGAAATTAGGTGATAAAGAATTATCTTTAGATTTGCTTGACGATTTAAAATCGAACAATAATAATACAATGATTGGTGGCTCTGATGCGATTAGAAATATTTTAAAAGAAGAAAAAAAACCTGATGATGATGAAGAAGAAATGGACAAATCTTTTTACACTAAAAGTATGAATCTAACAGAAGATTTAGAAGGTTTACGACCTAAAAAAGGAAATAAAACAGTTATTAAGATTTTTATTATTATATCTATTGTTGTATGTATTATTGTAGGTGGGTTTATCATTTATCACATCATAAAAAAATAAATAGTTAAGTATTTATTTTTTTTGTTAATTTTTTAATTATCAAAAAGATAAAAATAAATAAAATTAAACCTAGAAATAAAAGACGAAATAATGAAACATATTTAAGTAAAAAGCGATTAAACATGGTATTATTTTTAAAGACATTTTCCGAAATTAAATATATAATTAAAACAATAATAATAGGTAATATTTTACTTTTATTATGGGCTTTAATTGTATTAGCAACAAAAAAGGTACAAAAACATAAAAACATAAACATTTTCATAATACGCTGCATTGATAAAATATTTTCAATACGATCGAGAAAATTAAATAAATTAATTCGTTTTAAAATTAAATATTCAGGATATTGATATATGGTTGCAAGATTAATACCTAAATTACTTATAATCGCAAACACAATTAAAAACATTAAAACAGTACTAAAGATATATGCGCCAATTAACCATTTATGAAAATGTTTATTATCCGTTATTTGGTTTTTAGGAATAGTTAAGAGTAAAAATAGAGGAAAAAAATTGACACATAGAAGATGGATAGAACCTTTAAAGGTACTAGAAAGACCAAATTCTAAAAAGGGTTTAAGGTTGTTTATATCAAAATAACTAATTAAACCATACATACTTATAATAAAAATAATGGTTGTGAAAAAAAGAAGAATTAAACTTACTCTAGAGATGGTTTCTATTCCTTTAGTTACGACATAAATAATAATTAAACCAAAGAAAAACCCTATAAATTTGGTTGGTGTTTCCGGTAAAAATTGTGAAACAATAAAATCCGTTAAATTAAAAAATAAGGTTATAGAGAAAAATATCGCAAACATCATAAGTAAAATATTGATAATTTTACCAACTTTTTTACCAAAGATATAGATAACTTTTTCACCTAAAGTAAGGTCAGGTTTAAAATTAAAAATAGTTATAAAAACAAATAACAAAGGAAGACCTATAAGTGCTGCTATAAGAGGACAAAAATAGGCATCTACACCAGCTGTATTTAAGGTATATGTTACATTAATACCTGTTAAAGGAGCTGTAATGATAAAAACTAAAATACTAACTATTTGGACGCAATTAACTTTTTCTTTTTCCATATTATATCTCCTTTAAAATATTTCCTTTAGCATATAAATTAAGATCGACATTAACTTTAAAATGAAAATTTTTAAATAAGTCATCTTCATATTTTTGTTTTAAATTTTTATATATTTTGGGTTTATTTTTATATAATAAATCTTCATAACCAATAACATCGGCATTATGATCTTGAAGTGTTGCTAAGGTTTTGCTGATATCTTTTTCGATAGCTTTTTCTATTTTATTTTCCATTTCAAGAATGGCTTTTTCATCACGTAAATTAATCTTACAATTGGATTCATTTATCGTTG
>CANQDH010000091.1 GCA_947591565.1 uncultured Bacilli bacterium
TATTTATACCGAAAAGCAGGAACAGGATATGATAAAGGCGAAAACTATAATGATGATATAAAGGTAACCTTAATAAGCATAAATAATTTTTATCATAGGACCCATAAAGATATAACAACCACATCCTATACACTTTATAGTAAACAACATAACTTAGAATATGATGATATAAAAATACATGAAATTTACTTGAAGTTATTTCATAAAATGTGTTATGATAAGTGTAGCAACATTGATAAACGTTTATGGCTTTTCGGATGTGAAAGTCTAGAAGAGATGGAAAAAGTTTTAGATGATGATAATGAAATTATTATCAAGGAACTAAGGAGGCTAAGTATGAATAGTGAATTTATAGATGAATATGATTATGAGAATGTTCAAAGGAAACTTATGAATTCGATGCATGATGAGGGCTATGGTGAGGGTTTCGATACTGGTTATAGTAGTGGTTACGATAATGGCTTAAGTAAAGGATTTGATAATGGTGCCAAAAATGAAAAGTATAACATTATAAAAAACATTTTATCAAATGGTTTGGATATAGATACTATATCTAAAATTACGAAACTACCTAAAAAAGAAATAGAAGCTATAAGTTACGAGCAATAAAAAGTTTGTAGCTTTTTTAATTATTATGTGTGTAATGTTCACCAACAAATTATGAAAAAAGAACTCTTTTTCACGGTTTATCTAGAATTATCTATTATTTTGTGTTAAAATTATTATATAGACAAAAATAGAGGCGAGTTTTATGGAACGTGAAAATATCGATTTAAATAAAGTTACACCGATGATGAAACAATATCTCGAGATTAAAAAACAAAATCCTGATATAATTCTCTTTTTTAGATTAGGCGATTTTTATGAAATGTTTTTTGAAGATGCCATTAATATATCTAAAGAACTAGAATTAACATTAACAGGAAAAAGTGCTGGACTTGATGAAAAAATACCTATGTGTGGTATACCTCATCATGCAGCAAATGTGTATATCGAAAAACTCATTGAAAAAGGATATAAAGTTGGTATATGTGAACAACTAGAAGATCCTAAAGCAACTAAAGGAATTGTCAAACGAGATATAACACAGATTATAAGTTCAGGTACTATTATTGATAACGAATCATTAATTGAATATGAAAATAACTATATCGGTAGTTTAATAGATTTTGATCATGCTTACATATTATGTTTTGCTGATATTTCAACTGGTGAAATTAACATTACAATGTTAGAACACAACATAACCAAAACATTAAGTGAAATAGTTAGTATAGGAATTAAAGAAATTGTTACAACATCTAAAACAAGTAAAGAACTTACAGAATTACTTTCTAAGCAATTTAAAATTACTATATCTATAAGTGATGATATTGAATCTCTAGATGAATATAAATATGTATATGATGGTTTAGAAGATGTACGTTTTATCTCCACCATTAAACATCTATTAACATACATTTCACATACTCAAAAAAGATCATTATCCCATTTTCAAAAAGTTAAAATCAAGAAAATAGATCATTATTTAAAAATGGATATTCATACAAAAAGAAATCTTGAACTTACAGAAACACTAAGACTAAAACAAAGAACTTTTTCTCTTATATGGCTTTTAGATAAAACGAAAACAGCTATGGGATCTAGATGTTTAAAGCAATACCTTGAAAACCCTATTTTAGATAAAGATATCTTAAATAAAAGATATGATATGGTTGAAACCTTAATGCGCGAATTTATTTTAAGAGATGATTTACAAAACTGTCTAGCAAATGTTTATGACTTAGAAAGACTAAGTGGAAGAGTTGCCTTTGGAAACGCCAATGCTAGAGATTTATTACAACTTAAAAACTCATTATATGAATTACCTAAAATAAAAGAAATCTTAGATAAATTAAATTTTTCTCATAAAATTGATACTTTTGATAGCCTTTATAATTTACTTAATGACAGTATCTATGAAAATCCACCAATAACTTTAAAAGAAGGATATTTAATTAAAGAAGGTTATAACGCTTCTTTAGATGAATTAAAAGCCCTTCGTAAAGGTGGTAAAGATTTTGTCGCTCATTTTGAGGCCGAAGAAAAAGAAAGAACCGGTATTAAAAATTTGAGGGTAGGTTATAATAGAGTCTTTGGATATTATATCGAAGTATCAAAAGGAAATGCTTCTCTAATTAAAGAAGAATATGGTTATGAAAGAAGACAAACACTTGCTAATTGCGAAAGATATATAAGTCCTATTTTAAAAGAAAAAGAAGCCCTTATATTAAATGCTGAAGAAAAAATAATTGACTTAGAATATGAATTATTTGTTAAAATTAGAGATGAAATAAAAAAATATATTCCATCTTTACAAGAACTAGCTAAAACTTTAAGTCAAATTGATGTTTTACAAAGTTTTGCAACCATATCAGAACAAAATAACTATGTAAGACCTCTTTTAACAGATAAAAGAGAAATATGTATTATCGATAATAGACATCCTGTTATTGAAAAAGTTATGACCGATGAATACGTTCCAAATGATATTCTCATGGATGAAAATACCAACATTTTACTTATAACAGGCCCTAATATGGCTGGTAAATCAACCTATATGCGTCAGCTTGCTATAACGGTTATTATGGCCCAAATTGGTTGTTTTGTTCCGGCAAGTTCAGCTAAAATGCCTATTTTTGATGCGATTTTCACTAGAATAGGGGCAAGTGATGATTTAGTAAGTGGTGAATCAACATTCATGGTCGAAATGAATGAAGCTAATAATGCTCTTGCCAATGCAACACAAAATAGTTTACTTCTTTTTGATGAATTAGGGCGTGGAACAGCCACTTTTGATGGTATGTCCCTTGCTCAGTCCATTATTGAATATATTCATGATAAAATAAAAGCCAAAACTTGTTTTTCAACTCACTATCATGAATTAACAGACCTTGAAAAAACACTTAAAAATTTAAGAAACATTCATGTTAGTGCCTATGAAGAAGATGGCAAAATAACCTTTTTACATAAAATAGAAGGTGGTAGTGTCGATAAAAGTTATGGTATTCACGTTGCATCTTTAGCAGGTCTTCCGAAAGAAGTTATAACAAGAGCAAGCCAAATACTTGATATCTATGAAAAAAAGGAGCGTTCACGTGATATCAAAATACAAGAGGCTTTACCACTTGATGACGTGATTAATAATCAAAATGATGAAATTGTTCAAGAATTAGACAAAATTAATATTTTAGAAACAAATCCAATGGAAGCCTTAAATATTTTATATAAACTTAAAGAATTAGTAAAAAAATAGATAGGAGAAAATTATGGAATTATTAAAAAAAGAAAATTACTGGATATGGATTTTTTTATTACTTTTTTCAGGAGGAACAAGTAACATTGTCTTGGGTGCCTTACTTGATGTTTATGACAAAAACGCTTGGTATGCTAAACCTAGAAATTGGATACTAGGTGTTGTGTGCTTTCTTTTCCCAGCCTTAATCATGGTTAGTATTTTTCAAATTCAAATTATGTGCAAGGTCAATGCTAAATTAAAAACACCAGGTATGGAAATATATTTATCACCATATATTTGGCTAACACTTTTGATTGTCCCTGTAATTGGTTGGATTTTATTTGCTGTTTTATCTATTTACTTAACAATTTGGCCAGTTATTATGCTTTATAAAGGAAATGGTGAAAAAAGGAAAAAAGCTGATGTATAAAATTAGAAAAGATCGTTTATGTTTATTAATTTTTATTGTTTTATTACTTGCTTTCTTCATATATTTTAGTTTAACGTTATTTATCAAAAAATTTACAACGAGTCCAAAAAAATATAATAAAGTAAGTCCTTATAAAGCTGTTGTTACCGATAAAAGTGAACTTAATCCAGAAGAAGTTAAAGAATATTTTGTTAAAGGCATGAGTGTTGATGATTATAAAAGGGCTCTTGAAAAAGTCGATAATTACGTAACAATTAAAGGTAAATATGAGACTATATCTTATAATTTTGAAAAAAATTATCATTATGAGGAACTAGTTCAAATATATGAGCAATTAGCGCGCTCTGATATTGTAAAACTAGAAATTATTGGGCAAAGTGTCGATGG
>CANQDH010000092.1 GCA_947591565.1 uncultured Bacilli bacterium
AAATAGATGATACATATAATAGTCATCATATAACCTTTACAAAAGAAGAAGATAGACTCGTTTTAAATGGTCAGTTTAAAAAAGATAACAAAGTTAATATCATTCTTTATAAAGATTTTAAAGCCCTATATTATAATGTTAAGGTTAGTAAAAAACCATATACAGCCCTTTGCGTTGATATCTTTACTGAAACCGAAGATGAAAATGGTATTGTAATAAACAGCTATATCAATGATGAGGGATTAAGTGGTGATTATAATTTGTATTTAGAAATAGATGGTAAAATATATAATACCGGAAAATACGTAAGTTTTTAAATATCATAGGTAATGTCAAGTAAGTGTTAATAAATATGTCTTTTTAGGCATATTTATTTTATTTGTGTTATATTTAGTATGGAGGTAAAATAATGAATAGATTAGAAGGAAAAGTTGCGATTATAACTGGCGCAGGCGCTGGTATGGGAAAAGAAACAAGTCTTTTATTTGCTAAAGAAGGATGCAAAGTTGCTGTTTTTGAAATAAATGATTCAGATGGCATTGAAACAGTAAACGAAGTCACTAGGATGGGAGGCATCGCTAAATTTTGGCATGTTGATGTAGCAAATGAAGAAAATGTTAAAAGAGCTATTGATGAAGTTAAACAAACATTTGGAAAACTTGATATTTTAATTAATAATGCTGGTATCGTTGGTGTTGATAAAAAAATTCACGAACTTACAAATGATGAATGGGATCAAGTATTTAATGTCGATGTCAAAGGTATTTTCTATTGTACAAAATACTCTATACCATATATGCTTGAAAATGGTAAGGGAAGTATTGTTAATTTGTCATCCATTTATGGAACGTTAGGTTCGCATGAACTTACACCATATCATGCAGCTAAAGGTGCTGTTTATGCGATGACAAAACAAGATGCTATTAGTTATGCTAAAAATAATATAAGGGTTAATTCTATCCATCCAGGTACTATTATGACACCACTTGTTAAAGAACTTGGTTCGAGAATGGAAGGTGGGTTAGATGCCTATAATAAACTTATGAGCGAAAAACACCCTATAGGCCATGCCGGAGAACCTATTGATGTTGCTTATGGTTGCCTTTATTTAGCAAGTGATGAGGCTAAATTTGTAACAGGCGCTAGTCTCTATATCGATGGAGGATATTCAGCTATGTGATAGGTATATACCTATCTTTTTTTGTATATTTTAGAAAATTGGTGTATAATGATAATAAGAAAAGAGAGTGGATTTATGTCTAAAATGAAATTTAAGATGTTTACGAAAGTAGATGATCCGGTATTATCTAATGAAAATAGTGTTAAAGAAAATACTAAAATAGTTAATATGCCAAAACAAAGTTTCTTAATATCACTAATATTTACGATTGTAATTACGTTGTTAATGTTTTTCCTTTATTTTTTAAAACAAAATAATGATATCGCTTTTCCATCTAAAATAAATTATATTCTTCTAGGTTTTCTTCTAGGCTTATTTAGTATTTTCATTCATAGTTTATTACATGTTGTTTTGATGCCTAAAAAGACAACAGTTTATATGGGTTTTATTCCTAAAAAATTTACCTTTTATATGAAAAGTAATGATATTATATCTAAAAAAAGATTTCTTTTGGTTTTATTAGTGCCACTATTAGTTAGCCTTATTCCTTTAATTATCTTTTTAATTTCAAATAATGAAATATTATGTTCTATAATGTGGCCAGTTGCTATGATATGTCTCGTAATGCCTGTATCTGATTATTTAAATCTTTATGTTGTTTTAACAAAAATACCTAAAGGGGCACTTATACAGTGTACTAAAGATGGTTTTATTTATTTTCAAAAGTAATTATGTATATTGATGAAATTTTTCAAAAAACAACCTTAAATGAAGAAAAATTATTAAAATATGGTTTTACTTATAAAAATCATAATTACTATTATTCTAAAAAAATCGTCGATGATGATTTTAGAGTTGATATCGTAATAAATCAAAAAAAGATATGTGCCAAAGTATATGATTTAGCGTTTAATGAAGAATATACCAATTTTAAAATTGAAAAAGAAACGGGAACATTTGTAAGTAGGGTTAGAAATGCTTATAAGAATTTATTAGAAGATATAAAAGATAAATGTTTTGATGAAAACATTTTTATGACTAACCAGGCTAATAGAATAGCTAAATGTATCAAGGAAAAATATGCGAGTAACCCAGAGTTTTTATGGAAAAAATATCCTTGTGATGCTATTTTCCGAAATAATAAAAAATGGTTTGGTTTAATCATGTATATTGGCCGAAAGAAAATAGAAAATAAAAAGGGAAACATTGATATTCTAAATGTTAAATTAGATGAAGAGAAAATAAAAAAGCTTCTTTGTCAAAAAGGTTTTTATCAGGCATATCACATGAATAAAGAAAAATGGATAACTATTACTCTAGATGAAACCTTAAGTGATAAGGAAATCATGGAATATGTATCTGAAAGTTATAAATTTACTTTAAAAAATGAATAGATTTGTATCTATTCATTTTCGTTAATATATTCAACAATATCTTCAATGGTGCAGTTTAAGTAATTACATAATCTAGCAAGGACAATGATATCAATTCTAACCATATCACCAGTCATAAGTCTTTTTATAACTTTATAATCAGTATTAGTATCTCGCATGAGTTTATTTATACTAATTTTTTTAGTTTCTAATAAACTACCTAATTTGAATAAATAATAACCATTTTCAATTTTCACCTTTTGAACTTTGTCCATATATACATCCTTTCACATAAGCAGTAACTATTTGCGAACATACATCTATAAATAATATTATCAGTTGATATGGTCTATTGACTATTGGATATATAACCAATATAATAATATTATGAGTATTGATTGTTTTATGTCGAAAGTGGTGAAGTATATGAAAAATAGTATAGCTAAGCAGTTAATAAATCAAAATTACATTAATAATTCACATCTATGTATCGAAACGATAAGAGAAGAAATTAATATCATTGATAAAAAAATTCATCTTTTAAAAAAAAATAAATTATATCATAAAATACCATCTTTAGAAAATAAAAAAATTGGTCTTTATAAGAGAATAGAACATGAGATAAATGATATTAATGAAATAAAAAAAGCTAAATATGATTAACAGGTTGGCAATTATTTCATAAAAAAAATACGTTCATTAGACGAACGTATCTTAGATTTTTAATGTTTATTTTTTCCTATATACAAGGGTTGGACCTTCTTTAGAATCTTCAGTTAAATAAAGAGAAGTATTTAGGTTGTTACCATTTTCACTATTAATAAATAAAGCTTCATTATTTTCTTGTTTTTCAGTTTTATTAAGTGGTGATAATGATAAGGACATTTGATATTGTTTTTCTTTTTCATGACAATTATTTAGTATCATTTTTTGTTCTTGTAACTGAATATATACTTCACTAATTTCGTTTATTAATTGTCTTAGTTGCATATTAATTTCCTTTTTTTCCTTAGAATAGTTATGAATAGTAATAGGTAGGGCTTCTTCTCCTAACTTCCTATTTAAATTGTTAAAGGCATTTTTATAAGTTTTATCTTTTTTGGCTGTATATATTCCGAAAAAGGCTGTGCCTCCTATAAGAGATGTTGCTAAAGATATAAGACTATAGATATTTAATTGAAAGCTATTTAATATAAAAAGTGGAAGATTAAAATATAATAGGGTACATATCCCACCAATAATGGTTAAAAGTATATTAATTAGTTTGTGATTTTTCATTCTTACATCGATAAATTTGTCATGCAAAATTTTTTTAAGTGATAATGTATATAAATTATCATATTTTTTCTCTAAGTTATTAGATAATTTGTCTATCTGTTTTTTAATCATTTCCGTATCATCTATTCTAACATCACTACAATTATCAAATTCGTTTGCAATTGAATGATTAATTCTTAATAACTGCATAGATTGAACAATAACTTCGTTTTTATTTTTTTCTTTTTCATAAGTTGCTGCATATTTCATTTCTTCTTGTAGTTTATAGGTGTCAGAGTTAAAATGGGAAAAAGAGTTAAATCTTTTTTT
>CANQDH010000093.1 GCA_947591565.1 uncultured Bacilli bacterium
GTAGTGGTTATATCTTTATGAGTCCTATGATAAAAATTGTTTATACTTATTAAGGTTACCTTTATATCATCATTATAATTTTCTCCTTTATCATATCCTGTTCCTGCTTTTCGGTATAAATATTTTTGGGATTTTATTTGTGATGATTTACTATAATATCCATTCATTTCAATAATAACATTTTCTTTTGTTTTAGGATTATATAAAACTAAATCCATTCGGTAATCTTTAACCTTACTTCCGGTATTTGCTTCATTATCTACTAATATAAAGTTAGATAAATCGATATGACATTTATCATATATGATTTCTTCAAGCCATTTCCTAGTTTTCTCATTTTTAAAAAGGTATTTAAATGTGGTATCTCTATTAAGCGAGATAAAGTCTAATTTTTTCTTTAAAGCGTTCATTAATTTTTCCTCCTCTTCTAACAGAAGCTTTTTTAAACATTAGCCTCTACTATAATTATTTGGGAAAAATTGAAGAATACCCCTATATTTTGGAAAAAAAGTTGAAAAAAATGTCAAAAATGTCAAAAAAAAGCAAGTTTTTTCATATCTTACTATCCATTTTTCTTATATTTATAACAAAGAGTTGTTTTTTAATATTATAACGATTTTTTACTATTTAAATTTTTAAGTAAATATTACTACTTAATATTTTGCAACCTTTCAATACGATTTAAAGTATTTGGATGCGTACTTAAAAGAGAATCTTTAACCTTTTTTCCTTTAAAAGGATTAACAATATATAAAGACTCTGATGCATTATTAGCCGTTTTTAACATTTTCGTATCACCATCTATTTTCCTTAGAGCATTAATAAGTCCATCTTTATTTCTTGTAATTTCAACAGCAGATGCATCAGCCAAATATTCACGATTTCTTGAAATAGCAAGTTCTATTAATTTCGCAAATAGAGGGGCTAAAAGAATAAAAACAAATCCTATCATCATTAAAAACCCACTTGCCCTATTGTCATCATCATCTCTTGATCCAATATAAAATCCTCTTCCAAATAAATCCGAAATTATCACAATAAATCCTACCATAACAACGGTTATCGTTGAAAGTAACGTATCATAATTTTTAACATGTGATAATTCATGGGCTAGAACTCCTTCTATCTCATATTTATCAAGTCTATTTAATAAACCAGTTGTAACACATATAACAGCATGCTTGGGATTTCTACCTGTTGCAAAAGCATTCATCGCATCATCATCCATAACATAGAGCATAGGCATAGGAAGACCCGTTGCTAAACAAAGTCCCTCTAAAATATCGTTTAACTGCCTATATTCTTCTTTAGTTGCAACTCTTGCATTATTTAAAGAAAGAACGATTTTATCAGAATTATAATATGACATAAATGATGTAGCAATTGATACCATCATACTTATTGTAACAGCCATAAAGACATCATCAAATAACCATATCGAAACAAAATAAACAAAAAGACACACAAAGGAAAAAAACAAAGTAACAATTATGCCCGTTTTTACCTTATTTCTTTTAACATCCTTTAAAATCATAATTTAATATCAACATTCTTTCTATCATCATCATTTATTTGAAAATAAGGTTTTTCTTCATATTTTAAAATACTTGCCATAATGTTATTTGGAAAAGTTTGAATAGCCGTATTAAAATGTTGTACACAATCATTGTAAAACTGTCTTGCATAGGCGATTTTATCTTCAGTTCCTGTTAATTCGACTTGAAGATTAGAAAAGACTTCACTAGCCTTTAAATCAGGATAGGCTTCACTTAAGGCTAAAAGTTTTTTAAGTGACTTAGAAATTTCTTCACTTTGTCTTGCTTGTTGTTCAATCGTACTTGTTCTAGCAAGAACTAATCTTTCAAGAGTTTCACTTTCATATTTAGCATATCCCTTAGTAACTTCAACTAAATTAGGAATAAGATCAGCTCTTCTTTTTAACTGATTATCAATACCAGCATACGCATTTTTAACTCTCATATTTAATTTAATAAGTCTATTATATAGAAAAATCAAAAAAAGAATAATTATGAATAAAACACCTAAAATAATATACATAATCTTCCTCCATTTCACTTATCATATATCAAATTAATTTCGAAAAAATTATTTTTTTCTAAAAAAAGTTCTTGTAACATAAAATAAGAAAATACAAAAAATAATAACATATATCCATACTAAAACAGTATATACAATTCCATTTGTATATTTGCCTATAATAGCTGGAATATTTTCAGGAATATACTTATTTATTAATTCATATAATTCCGGTACATGAGCATTGTTTTTAATAAATGTAAGTATCCTTAAAAAAATATCTACAATAGCAACAAAATAAACAAAACTACTAAATCTTTTAAAGAAAAAAATAACAAGAGCTAATAAAATAAGAAAAATGGCTAAATCCATAAATCATACACCTCTACTATCATCATAGCACAAAATTCCTTTTTATTCAACAAATTTAGTAATGAATTTAAAAGTGTTTTCAATACCGTCTTTAATATATTTACCTAAATTTTTCGATACAAAATAACCAAAGTCAGATGTTTTATTACTATAATCTTTTTTTACATCGACTAAATAATCTTCTACTCTAACATCTTTACCGGCGGCAACATCGGCTTCAAATTTTTTAATTTGTTCTTGTGTAAAGACGGTTTTTTTATGAAGTTCATAATCATAATAACCTGTACCTTGTGATAAATAGATGGTTAAAAAGGCTAAAAAAAGAATAAGGAAAATAATTTTAAAAATATTATTAGCAACTTTTTCTTTATTATTCATAAATTTCACCCATATATTCCTTTATAATATTCGTTAAAATATCTATAGTATTAGACACTTCTTCAATTGTACTTTCATTACTTCCTAATTCAAGTAAAATAATATTTGAATTTATATCTTGATTATAGATGCCATTTACATTACGTCCTTTCTTTGTGATGATGCCTCTTGTAAGAGATGGGTACTTACTTTTTATCATATTATTTAGTTTGTTTACAAGTTCAAAATTTTTTTCATAATGCGGATTTTCTAGACCAACAACAAATAATATTTTCGCACATTTTTTATTGTCAATTTTGGTTGTCGCTTTTTTATGACTTAAAACATCTCTATGAATATCGATAAGAAGTTTAAGTGAAGGATTTTTATCTAAAGAATCAGTTATATAATAACGACTTGCATCATAACTATCTAAATCGTTTAACTTCATATACTCTGTTATATTAGCGGTTTCTACAATAGTTTGGATACCTACATCGTTTAAATGATCTTTTAAAAGATATGAAGCAACCATAACATTAGGAGTAAGACCTGTAAAAGAAAAAGAATCATAAGCATAATTTTCAAGTTGATGAGAATTATAGATATATATTTTAGGATTTTCGATATCTTTTGGATGAGGATCATCTACATAAGTTGTGATACTTTCAAGTTGTAAATAATTATTATATGTATCATCTACACTAACAACACTTTTATTTTTGATATTAAAAGAATTAGAGACAATACTTAAAGGTTTATTTATTGTTATATTAGAAAAAGTTTTTATCGTTTTATCAAATATATCTTCCGAAAGATGAGGATATATCAAATGATGATTAGCATCACTTAATAAATATTTAAAAAAAACTTCATTAGATGGCATCAACTTAATATGTGATATAAAAATAAAGACTAATTTAAAAAATAAATAAATAATTAGAAAATAAAAAATATATTTTATAACTTTAACAATTTGGTATTTTTTTTTACTTATAAATCTTCTTCGCACGATTTTTCACCCACTTTAACTTTACTTTATTATATATGTTCATACTTACATAAAATGTCAAAAAAAAAGTAAATTATTCTTTTTTTTAATTTACTTTTGAATAAGCTTATTCAAAGACAAAATGATCACCATAATCTAAATAAAGGATGCCTTTTTTATCTCCTACTTTTTTAATGATGGCTAAATAATTATTAATTAAATCAAATCTACTTAAGGTAATATAGACATAATTACCATCCGTCATTGTAAATAAGAAACGTTCTTCATCTAAATT
>CANQDH010000094.1 GCA_947591565.1 uncultured Bacilli bacterium
GTAATATTTTCAACTCTACTATTTGCTTCCATTTCAAACATATTCATCGAAATAAGTTTAAGTAAAATTCTTCTTTTCAAAAGTGAATCCGTAATTTTATCTATAAAATCTTCTTTTGATAGTTTTTTATTTTGCAAAAGAAGTGTAGATAAATCTTCATTCCATTTTAAATATTCTCTTTCAAGAAGTGCCAAAAATATTTCTTCTTTTGTCTCAAAATAATTATAGATAGAAGTTCTACCAACACTTATAAGACCTGCAATAAGTTTAATGTTTATGTCTTTAAAATCAAGCCTTTCATATAATTTTTCACAAGCATTAATAACTTCTTCTTTTCTTTCATAGGCGAGCCGTTTTTCCATCTTTTATGTCCTCCTACTGACACGCTGTCAATATAATAATACATCTATAATGACACTGTGTCAATACATATTATGATATTTTAAAAAAATAGCTAAATTATATTAGCTATCTTAAAATTCATACAAACTTACTATTTGTTTTTTTTATAATTATATCTTCCATTTTTATTCTTATGATGCAACACTCTATGATTTAATTAATAATTCATCAAAATAATTTTCTATCTAATCAGTTACCTTAAATTTTCACTAATCAAACAAACTCATTTGCTTATTTATCCAGCTTTGTTGTTTAGCCTCAGTTATTTTATCTTCTGTTTCTAGTTCACCAATTAAAAAGGGAGAATGAGGGTTATGCTTTTTAATATTTTCTTTTACCATTTCTTGATTTGCATTAGCATAACAATACTTACACAAGTGCATACAAGTATTATATGCACCTATATCATTTCCCATTAAACAGTTACAACCTATTCGTTTACTATTATTTTTACAATCCTTTAATTTATGGCCAATTGCTTTTTCAACTATTTCTTTACTCATACAACCAGTTATATCTAAGCCATAATTTTGTAAAAAGGCATTTTCACAACAAGCATGAACTGTTATATTGTTTTGCTTACCTATTTTAGAAAAAGATATAGCCATTTCAATTTGTTCTTGCTTCGTTGGTGGTCTTAAATTAGGAGCATTTCTTTTAACTTTTTCATACATATCTAAAAAACTAATCGTACAATCTTCCGTATATCCTTTAAGTTCACTTAATAATTTAGCAAAACACTTAATATGCATCTTGACATCAAATGTTTCATTTATAAAAATTGGATCATATCTAATAGCAACCGCTTTTTTTCCTAAATATTCGGATAGTTTTTTAAAATCACTTATAACTTGTTTTTTATCAGGAACATTTGGTTCTATATCTTTACCATAAGGTGTAATCGTTACAAACCAAAATTGTTTATACATATCTAATTCTTTTAAATGAGGAATTAAAGGAAGCGGATTTTTCGTACAAAAGGCTAAACAATCAACAACATTAGGATTTAAACTATATTTTGTTACTTGATGTCTATAATAAGGATTTCTAACATAAACATATCCCTCTTTTATTCTATTTAATAACCAGTTTGAATAAAAAGCTGGTATATCCGTTCGCATTCCTGTATTTATAATCATTTTAAGCCATCCTTTTTTTGCAATATAATGTCTGCTTTATACAAAACAGACTTGATAATAGCATTATATAACATGAACATTTGTTTGACAATATATTTTTTAAAATTTTTTTATTTCTTGTACAAAACACAATGACATAAGAAAAAAAGCAAAGTAATTTATCTATAAAAGTTGGCTTTCCTAATTATATACTTTTTAACTTTTTATTTGATTTCACTATCATATATATAGACATAGATGTATTTATAACGCACACTACAAATCCCATTATACTAGTCATAATCATTTTAAACGCACTATCGTTTGTTCCAAATTCACTAACCATAGCAACTTCCAAAGAAATCATCGAAATCATAGCAACCGTTAAATTAAGACATTTAGTGGATGCTAAAAGAGGACTATGATTTTGACGATATTTAATAACATTTATAATCGCACTTATTATTAAATAAAAGTCATACATAGCAACAATATAAATAATAAATCCAGCATAAGTTATTTGTTGATTCTGTTTAATAATTAACACAATCATACCAGATAAT
Source organism: uncultured Bacilli bacterium (assembly GCA_947591565.1). Classification (GTDB taxonomy): domain Bacteria; phylum Bacillota_I; class Bacilli_A; order RF39; family UBA660; genus UMGS1045. The sequence continues at coordinate 2,084 of CANQDH010000094.1, forward strand.
ATTAAATTTAAAAATAAAAGTATTATGCCTGTTAGTTTTAGTTTTTTATATTCTTTTTTTAAATTCTTACCAATTTCATTTTTAAAATCTTTAACAATAGATAATTTCATTAAACAAAGTATTAAATAATAAATGGCAAAAGTGATAAACCACCAAGACATATAATAAATTCCTGCTTCCAATTTAAAAATACCGTAGACAAAATGAAGTATGGTGGCAGCAACTAAACTCTTTTTTGTTATTAAAAGTTCATTTTCTTTATATAGTTTATATAACTTCGATTTTTTAATAGTGTTATTACTAAATTCACATATCTTATAAAACCAAACAGTAAATATAATTAGAGCATAAGTAGATAAAAGATAACTTATATAAGCAAGTGGCGTCCTTTCTAAATGGCAACTAAAAACATAGATAAGTAAGCCAAAAGCTAAATTAAATAAAAGAAAGCCAATTATTTTACCTGGAACAAATAATTTGTTTAATATTTTCTTCATAGCACACCTCTAACTATATATAATTATATCATCAAAACAAAAAAGGAAGAATATTCTTCCAAGTAAATAACTAATCTTTGTTACTTTTTAAATAAGAATATATGGGATAGTTAAGTACGCAAATAAGTAAACCAACAACACCTACGATAATGCCAATTAGTAAATCATTTTTAGATGGATTTTGAGCCATAACTTTACTCATACCAAAACCCATTACTAATGCTCCAACTATTCCTATAACCCATGTAAAGACAATTCCAAAGTTTATAGGTGCATGTTCTTTTTTAGGATGGTTTTTGCGATATACAGGAATAATACAAAGAAGAATAATAAATCCTAAAACGGCTGCGACAACACCTGCTTTAAATAAATCCCACTCTGGTATTAAACACATACACATACCTATTGCAAATACTAAACCACCAATCGTTCCTAAAATAATTTCTAGTAAAGTTTCTTTTTTCATTTTCTTACCTCCATATAAGTTTATTTACTTAATTTTTCTTTTATTTCTGCTTGAATATCTTCTACCCTTTTCGAATATTTCTGTTGTTCTTGCTCTCGCATCTTTTGTTCTTTTTGTAATCTTGCTTTTGCTTCTTCTATGGTTTCACCATCTTTTTTTAAGAAAGTATCAACAAACTTATCTTCAATCTTTTTGTATCCTCGAGCGACTGTTTTTTCAACGGCTTTGTATCCACCAACAACTGCTTGTTCCATTTTCTTATTAGCATCTAAAATTTTAGACATATTTATCACTTCCTTTCAATAAATAGACACTTGTCTTTTTTTTACAATTTTAGTATAATCTTTTTGGAAAAGAAATACAATCAACAATTTATAGACATTTGTCCAATTAAAAGGAGAAAAATAATGAATAAGCCAAATAATAAAAGAAGAAAAGAAACAAGAGATAAAATTAGTAAAGTATTTATAACATTATTACAAACAAAAGAAATAAGCGAAATTTCCGTTACAGACATTTGTAAACTTGCGAAAATAAATCGTTCTACTTTCTATGTTAATTATCTTGATATTTATGATTTAGCTGACAAAATAGGAACAGAACTTGAAAATGAGGTAGCATTCTTATATCAAGAAGAAAGAAAGACCAATAATAATTCAAATGACTTTTTAAAACTATTCAAACATATAAAAGATAATCAAATATTTTATAAAACTTATTTTAAGTTAAATATGGATCAAAATTTTATTATAAGAGAATATGATTATAACCTATCGAAAAAACTATACGATGATAAATATATTGATTACCATATGGAATTTTTTAAAGCAGGACTTAATGCGATTATAAAAAAGTGGCTTGATAATGGATGCAAAGAATCACCTTATGAAATAGAAAATATCTTAAAAAGTGAATACGCAAGTAAAAATAATATCCAAACTAAACCTAAAAATTAAATAGAAGAAAACCTTTTTAAAACATAAAAAGCAAACCAAAGAG
>CANQDH010000095.1 GCA_947591565.1 uncultured Bacilli bacterium
GAATCAATTTCAATTTTGTCCGTTTTAATTTTGTCAAGTAATTTTTCTTTTGTATTATATTCGTCAATATCAATATGTGAATATTTTAAAATGACATCTCTAAAAGAAACTTCTTCCCAATCGCCTGATAAGTCGATATCGGCACCACCTATTTTGATTTGAAGCGTTCCAAAAAGTTTCATAATAATCGTTTGAAGCATTTTTCTTAAAAAAGTCATGTTATCTTTATAGTTAAGATAGGCACCATATCCTTCAATCATAGTAAAATCTTGAAGATGTGTTGCATCCATACCTTCATTTCGGAAACAACGGGCTATTTCAAAGACTTTCGTAAATCCTCCAATTATAGCCCTTTTTAAGTATGTTTCTGGAGCAATTCGTAAATAAAGTGGTATATCTAAAGCATTATGATGTGTTACAAATGGTTTAGCTGTTGCACCTGATGCTTTATTATTTAAAATAGGAGTTTCAATTTCTATATATCCTTGTTCATCTAGATAATTGCGTAATTCTTTAATAAACTGACTACGAAGTAAGAATTTTTGCCTTGATTCTTCATTCATAATCAAATCAACATATCGATGGCGATAAATCATTTCAATATCTTCCAAACCATGAAATTTCTCAGGAAGTGGTTTTAAAGCCTTACCTAAAAAAGTTATGGAACTAGCTCTTACTGTTTTTTCGCCTGTATGTGTTGTAAATACTTCACCACAAACACCAATGAAATCACCTATGTCATAATCGGTTTTAAACATCTGATATGCTTCTTCACCTATCATATCAAGTTTAACAGATATTTGAATTTTACCTTCAATATCACCTATGGTTAAAAAAGACATTTTACCCATTTTACGCATTAAAATAATACGACCAGCAACTTTGACATTTTGTGTTTCATCAGGAAGTAAACTTGCTTCTTTAATAGAATAATTAGTTTCAAATCTATCTGGATATGGATTTTTAATTTCTTTTAGTTTTTCTCTTCTAACTAATTCTTGTTCTGTAAATTCTCTCATTTTAATTACCTACCTCACTAAGAACTTTTGTTCCACTTAATATATCATGAATTCCCTTATGGTTATCTCTTCTTGCAATCATTATAGCACTTATAACCGTAACAACAGTTTCAATGAAACTTAATATAAAGGTTGTTACAAAATAAGCAAAACTTGGAATTATGTATAATAAAGCCATAGAAAGACACCAATAACCTAGTCCGTGTAAAATCAAGGCTCTAATGATTAACTGGTTATAATCAAGTTCGCCTTTATCACTTACTACTTTGATTTTTAAAAGTTTCTTTCCAAGTGTTTGACCATTATTACACATAGGAAGAATAACATAATATCCGATTATTAAAAGACCTTGTATGATATTTATATAAAGTGATGATTTTAACATTTCTTGATTTATGTCAGCGTAATTATAAAGATATGTTTTAGTATCTATTTTGTTTTCCGTATAATTTTCGGTTATTGTATTTAGTTCGTCATTTAATTTTTTATAATTGTTGTTTGGAAATAAACCAGATATTAAACTTAAAACTAATGATATGATGATTGCATCTAATATATAGGCTGCTAATCTTGATTTAAAACTTGCCATTTAATCATTCCTCTCTAAATTGATTTAAAATTGTTTCTATTTCTTTAAAATCTTTGGTTGCAAATATTTTTCTTTTTATATCATTACTACCATTTAAACCCTTTAAATACCATGGTATAAACATACGCATTTCTAAAAGAGCTATTTTTTCAGGTTTTGATTCTAGTAAATATTGATAATGTTTTTTTATCATATCGATTTTTTCTTGTTTGGAAATATTTCTAGGAAGTATACCTTGGTTTAAATAATCAATAGTTTCTTTAACAAGCCATGGGTTACCTAATAGTCCTCTACCTATCATTACGGCATCGCAGCCTGTTTCTTCTAGCATCTTTTTAGCATCAAAACACGATCTGATATCACCATTACCAATAACAGGTATATGGACATTTTGTTTAACTTCTTTAATGATGTTCCAGTCAGCCTTGCCACTATATCCTTGTGATCTTGTTCGAGGATGAACTGTTATAGCACTGGCTCCAGCTTTTTCACATATTTTAGCTATTTGAACAGCGTTTATACTATTACTATCCCATCCACTTCTTATTTTAACGGTTACAGGTACACTTACAGCATCTTTTACGGCCTTAACGATTTCATAAACTTTTTCTGGTGATTTTAATAATGCACTACCGGCTTGATTTCGCATCGCAACTTTGGGGACTGGACAACCCATATTGATATCAATGATATCTGGTTTCATGGTTTGTTCTATAAATTGGGCAGCATTTACAAATGATTCTTTATCACTACCAAATATTTGCTGGGCTATGGGCCTTTCTTCTTGTTTCATATAAAGCATGTCGATTGTTTTTTGATTTCTATAGCTAATAGCTTTATCACTAACCATTTCAGCATATATGAGTCCTGCACCCATTTGTTTGATAATAAGTCTATAGGCACTATTAGAAATACCAGCCATTGGTGCCATAACAACTTGGTTTTTGATTTCAATGTTGCCTATTTTCCACATAAAACCACCTATTCATTATTATACAACATATATGTTTTGTTTTTCAAGGGTTAAAATTCTTATTATTAAAAAACAAATAGACAATATTTCATGTTTATTTGTTATTTTTAATCTTTAAAATAGTTGGAAAGAAAAGTCTATACCTTATCATATAATCATCACCATAAATTTTTAAAAAAACTTTGTTAATGACATTAAATTTAGACATCATAGTAATAGTGCAAAACCAAAGTGATGATGTCTTGTTACATCTGAACTACCACTTTTTATCACATTAGTAATATTAAAAGATGTTAATAATCCGAAAAAGCATAGCATTTGATTCTCAGTAGACACTGTTTATAGTACACCTAGATTTACATTTCTTCATCAAGAATACTTATTTTAGTTGATGATGATGCTGTTAAACCATTTTCTTTTAATACTTCACATTCTATTTCATGGTCACCTGCTAATAATTCACTAGTATTAGTTACAGTTTTATTTTCATTATTTTTATCTATACATATTTCACTTGTTATTTGGCCTTTACCATTTACATTTACACTAAAATATGTTTTTATATCATTTGACGTTCCTAATTTTACACTATTATTTTCATTATTGGCACTTATGGTTGGTGCTTCTTTTTCGATTTTGTCTATTTCTATTGTTTTTATGGTTTCATTTCCTAATTTATCTTTAACATATATAGTATATGTACCATTTTCTTCTACCCTTGCTTCTTTTGTTTCAATATTAATATCAATACCATCTATTTTAAAATATTCTTTATCCTTATTTCCAATAGCGTATTTGATTTTTTCTATTCCATTTTCATCACTAGCATCAACTGTTATATAGTAATATGGTGCATATAATTGTCCTATTATTTTAAAGTTTCTAAATTTTACTAAGCCTTGACTAGCAAATTGAACATTATTATGAAACCTAATCGTAACATAATCAATATGGTAGGCAAGATATCTCCTAGTCCAATCAACTTTTGTCCATTCACCTAAAACTAATTCGTTTGCTGCCCCATCACTATATTTATTATCCTCACCCTTTAATTGACCAAATGTACTGTCATAATAAAAGCGACTCGCAAAATAATCCCCAAATCCGTATGCTTCTCGTTCTACATTAGTATATGCGTCAAACATTAAACTCCATTCACCTCTATTTATGCCATAATATGGTGATGTTGCTTCTTGATTTTTGGAATAATCTATATATAATATATCGTCTTCAATATAGGCACCATTTTTAAAAGTCCAACCTTTAAAACCTTCTTGCGTTGTATATTTAGATAATGTTACATCTGCTTCTTTTCTATCTATCTTCCTACTATTTCCACTTACATATCCTTTATTACCACTTTCATCATAGGTATAGGCTTCAATAGTTCCCTGTTCATTAAAAGTAATGACTATCTTTTTATCT
>CANQDH010000096.1 GCA_947591565.1 uncultured Bacilli bacterium
CCTATATCATTTAACTGTGAGTCCATGTAATACATATTACCTGCTCTTACTATTCCTTCAGCACTTCTTAAGGCTGCACCTTTTCTTGCTGTTTCAATTAAATTTAATATAATAGGGGTTGCGATTAAAGATATGATTGCTAATATTACGATAACCGCTAATAGTTCTATTAAGGTAAAGGCTTTATTTCTAAAATGCCCCCCCCCTTTACTGTTTGTAAACATAAATTACATCTCCTTTACTTTCTATTCTATAAATTATTCTATCACAACTTTTTAGTTATGACAATAAAAAAAAGAACTAATCTTTTAATATATCGATTAATTCTTCTTTAGTCATCTTACTATAACCTTTAACACCTTTTTCTTTAGCCATTTCACGAAGTTCTATTAAAGTCATATCCTCTATAGATAATTCAGGAATATCCTCATCTGGTAAATGACCATTTTTTACTAAATAATCTATTTCTTCTTTAGTAATTGTTTCTTTTTCAAGTAACGTATTTGCAATCAAATCAAGTAAATCTTTATTTTCAGAAATAATTTTTTTCGTAACTTTATAACATTCATCAATAATTTTACGCATTTCTTGATCTATTTCAAAAGCAACCTGACTTGAAAAATTACGACTCTTATTATAATCACGGCCTAAGAAAACACTACCTTCTTGTTGTTCAAATTGAACAGGTCCTAAAGAACTCATACCATATTCTGTTACCATAGAACGAGCAATTTTAGTTGCTTTTTCAAAGTCATTATGAGCACCTGTTGTTATTTCATTAAACATTAACTCTTCAGCAACTCTTCCTCCAAGTAAACCACTAATTGTCTGTAAAAGTTCCGTTTTAGTTTGTAAATAAGTTTCCTCTTTTGGAAGCATTAAATTATATCCACCAGCCATACCTCTTGGTATAATCGTAATTTTTTGAACATCGTTTGCACCCTCAAGTTTAAGTCCTACAACAGCATGACCTGCTTCATGATACGCAACAGTTCTTTTTTCCTTTTCAGTATATTTATGACTTTTTTTAGCAGGACCCATTAAAACTCTATCATGAGCTTCATCAAGTTCAGCCATAGTAATATAATCTTTATTTCTTCGAACAGCAAGTAAAGCAGCCTCATTAAGTAAATTTTCGAGATCAGCACCGCTAAAACCAACAGTTCTTCTAGCAATATTTTCTAAAGTAATATTTTTAGCAAAAATCTTATTTCTAGCATGGACTTCAAGAATTTCTTTACGTCCCTTTAAATCAGGCAAATTAACTTGAACCTGTCTATCAAATCTTCCAGGTCTTAAAAGAGCAGGATCTAGAACATCAGGTCTATTAGTTGCAGCGATAATGATAATACCTTCATTGGCACCAAAACCATCCATCTCTGTAAGTAATTGGTTTAAAGTTTGTTCACGTTCATCATGACCTCCACCTAAACCAGCACCTCTTTGACGTCCAACGGCATCTATTTCATCGATAAAGATTAAACAAGGTGCATTATGTTTAGCCTGTTTGAACATATCACGAACACGGCTTGCTCCAACACCTACAAATAATTCCACAAAATCAGAACCACTTATAAAATAAAATGGAACATTAGCTTCACCAGCAACAGCCCTTGCAAGTAATGTTTTACCTGTTCCTGGAGGACCTACTAATAAAACACCCTTAGGTATTCTTGCTCCAAGTTTTTGAAATTTTTTAGGATTTTTTAGAAAATCGATTAATTCTTGTACTTCTTCTTTTTCCTCCGTTAAACCAGCAACATCTTTAAATGTAACTTTTTTACTATCCTCACTTAAACGAGCACGTGATTTACCAAAATCCATTGATTTATTAGCATTTCCCATTTGCTTTGTTATAAAGAAAAAGGCAAATCCAAGTAATAATACCATTGGTAAAACATTAATAACAAATTGTAAAATCGTACTTGATTCAGGATCCGTTGATGTACTTATCTTAATATTATTTTCATCGCCAATATTAAGAACTTGATTCATAACTTCTTCAGCAAGTGGAGCCCTAAAGAAGAAACTTTCATTTTCTTCATAGCCATCCATTTTACCTCTTATCTCATAAACCATTGCTCTACTTCTTGGTGTAATAGATATTTCGGTAATTTTTCCTTCTGACACACTTGCCATAAACTCATCATATGTTATAACATTGACTTTACTATTCATAGAATTTAAGAAAAACATAACTCCTACTAAAACTAAGAATAAAAATAAATATGGCAACAACCCTCTTTTTATATTTTTCTTATTCATAAAATGCCTCCTTAATAATACTTAAGTATTATATCATACTTTTCATCTTTTGTTTTATCAAATTTTGACTTTTTAATACCAGGTAGCCATATAACCATATTTGTATCATCGACAACTACTGGCCACAATTCCCTATCAGACATAGGTATTTTCTCATCGATAAAGATATCATTTATTTTTTTACTACCAAGCATTCCTTTAACACTTATTTTATCACCAGCTTTACGCGTTCTTATATGAAGAGGAAGTTTTATTTCGCTACTATCTAATCGGCATACAGCATTACTTACGATTGTACTTTTCTTAACAACCTCAATATTTTTGCCATTTGGCAGATTAGCGAACTCATTTAATTCCACATTATATTCATTATTTTTAAGTTCTTCTTTGACAACTATGCAGGTATTATATTCTTTAATAGCTACAACACCATTTGGCAAATGGATTTTTAAATTCGATCTTTTAGATACAATTAAATTGTATAAAAGTTCTGCATGTTTATCGGTAATAAGCATTAAATCATCTTCATATATATGTTCTAATATATAATTAATGATTTTCATTTGAATAATATGTTTTTCTTTCAAAAACTCTTCAATATTTAAAACTTTCTGAACATATATTTTTTTAACCTTTTTTAAGACTACAGAATCAATATAGTCATTATATTCCTGTAATGTTTTACTAAATTTATAAAATTTTTGATGAACATTAGGATCTTCTTTTTTAAACTGAGGAACAATATATTTACGAAATCTATTTCGTGTATATACATCCTTTTCATTAGATTTATCGGTAACGAAAGGAATTTTGTTCTTCTTGTCGTAATTATATATTTCTTCTTTTGTTACGTCAATAAGAGGCCTTAAAATAACATATTCTCCCATATTTACAACTTTAGAAAAACCACTATATCCTTTCAATGTTGAACCTCTTACAATACGCATTAAAATAGTTTCCATTAAGTCATCACCATGATGAGCCATAAACAAGTACCTAGCATGATACTTCTTAATCAAACTTCCAAAGTAACTATATCTTTTACTTCTTGCTTCATTATGAAAATTATCATCACCATATTCTTCGATTTTCATATATTCAAAGATAATATTATTCTTTTGACAATATTTTTCAACAAAGATTTTTTCTTCGCTACTTTCTTTTCGAACATTATGATTAACATGTGCACAGACAATTTTTAAATCGAGTGCTTTTCTTGCTTCTATAAGTAAATTTAGTAAACACATTGAATCAGGACCACCTGAAACACCTACAATAACCGTTTCTCCATATCGTAAATCAACATTATGCATAATAAAATTTAATGATTTATCCATACTACATTCCCTTCCTACCATTTAATTACTTCCATCCCATTTTTTTCTAAAAACGCATTACATTTCGAAAATGGTTTACTTCCAAAAAAACCACGACTCGCCGAAAGTGGCGATGGATGAGCACTTTCGATAATAAGGTGCCTTTTATTTGTTATGAGAGCCTTTTTACTTCGGGCATAATTACCCCATAAAATAAAAACAACAGGTTTTTCTCTTTCATTTAAATATTTAATAATATTATCAGTAAATATTTCCCAGCCTTTATCTTTATGTGATAATGGTCTATCTTTAATAACTGTCATAATCGAATTTAAAAGTAA
>CANQDH010000097.1 GCA_947591565.1 uncultured Bacilli bacterium
TACCAACAAAAAGCTCCTAATGAAATTACAAAAGCTCTATGTGATACTTTTAACCTTGATTTATATAGGAAAAGAAGAACTATAAAAAATATTAAAAAAATTTTTTAAAAGAGTGTCAAAACTCAACAAACAAAAAACGTGCATTCCCTTTAAATATAAGGCTTTGCACGTTTTTGCTGTCAAACTCAAGATCTATATTATAAACTATTTTTACAAAATATAAAAGAATGACTATGCATTCTTTAATTAGATGAATTACATTCATCATCACAAACACTATCGACAATGTTATTGATATTTTCAATCATTTTATTAACAAATAGTCTTTGTTCTTCATCAGATAGTGGTGTATATGGATTTTCTTTTTCATTTAAAATACTAGAATCAGATGCTACAATCTGTCCATCTTTTACAAAGATAACAGTTGGAAAATAAATTCTTTTAATTGCCTCATCGTTAAGACCTTGATATGAAGGTAAATAGTCTTTTAACAAATCAACTAACTCATAATATTCGGTCGTACCTTCTTTTAAAATGTTTATCTTTCCATTTGCATCTAGTTCTTTGATATCGCGAATATCATCAGCATCAAAATAGTATATTTCATCTAAATCAGTGTTTTCCATAGCCTCTATTAAAACAGGGACGATTAATCGGCACCAAGGATTTTCAGGATGACCAAAATAAATAACGCCATCTCCTTTGGTAATAATTTCTTTTATTTCATCAAATGTAGCATAAACAAAATTATTATTTTTATCAATATCAAGACTTAAATATGTGTTTCCTGATGCATCTTTTTGATTATTTAAACTTTCATACTCCACTTTAAATCTTTTTTCATCACTAGTTATATCACTTTTACCAACTTTATAATAAATAAATATAGAACTAATAACCCCTAAAATAATTAATAGCGAAACTTTTATAACAGCTTTTTTTATCATCAATAATCACTCCTAGATGATTATATCATATTCTAGAAATGTTTTAAATAAATTTATCTAAATCTTTTGGAACTTTGTCATTAACAACAGCTTCGACAATTTTATTTTCTTTTTCTTTACTAACTTCTTTACCAGTCATTTTTCCTAATTCTTGGATGATTTCTCGCAAAGTTGCTTCGTTTTTTAAATCATTTTGTTCTAATTTACTTGCGAGTGAAAGAATGGTATCCTTTCCTACATTCGTCTTTTTTTCGACTTTTTTAAAAAAATTATCCGAAAAGTTAAACATAAAATACCCCCTAACTTAATATATGAATTAAAACTAATTAGGTTAAAAAGAAAAATAATGAACCAAACTATGAAAATAGGAAACTTCTTAAAATAAGTATTTCGTATATTTGCCCATACACCTTTTACCTAAAAGAATACATTATTTTTGAGGGGGAAAAATGATGAATAACTATGAAAATAATTACCAAGATTTTTATAATATGATGAATATGCCTCAAATGAGTGGTATGCCTCAAATGGGTAGTCAAGTTAATAGTCAGGGCGGAAGTAATTTAACTTTTAATAAGTGTGATTATATGCAAACAAATAATCAAAATTTATTTGATGCATATGCTGGTTTTATAAGAGGAAATATGTTTCCAGATCTTTATAACGAATATAAAGTTACAAGACCATTTAATATTGAACCTTTAAATGAACAAGCAGAAATGCTTACATCAATTGATGCACTATGTTTTGCTAGTCATGATTTGAATCTTTATTTAGACAATTATCCAAATGATAAAAAGATGATTGAATTATTTAATCAATATAGAGTTCAAGCTAAACAAATGATTCAAGATTATGAAAAAAAATATGGACCACTTTTTGTAGATAGTGATGCAAATAATACTTATCCTTGGGCTTGGGATAATAGACCTTGGCCATGGGAAAATAAATAAGGGGGATTTTTATGTGGAAATATGAAAAGAAGTTGCAATATCCTGTTAATATTGCTAAAAAAGATTTAAAAATGGCTAAATATATCATCACACAATATGGGGGTCAATACTGCAAAAAATGATTAAATCTAAACTTCATTGTAATATAACTTTAAATTGTTATTTTTTTCATCATAAATTATTTTCTTTATTAGAAAATGAGCTATATCATATTTCTTTTTCATATCAACTTTTTCATTTGTTAATAAGTCGTAGACAGTAGCCATATTTTCCCAAATGATTTTGTTTTCAATATTATTATCTTCATTGTTTTGATGTTTTTTTTCATAAATTTCCTTTTTTAAAAGATTTATTTCTTCATTAATATTTTTTTTGTTTGTTTTATATTCTTCCATAGTATCGATACCAGATTGAAAAGCAATTTTAATTCTATCTAATTTTTCGGTAGATAATTCTAATTGTTTTTCTAATATTTTTAATTCTGATAAATTACTTGTATTTGTTTTTTCATTTTTTAGAATATTTATGTTTAATAATGATTTTGAATCATTTTGAATTTGCTTTAAAACTAATTTTTCTATGGAGTCAATACTTAATGTTGCTGAGCATGAACAAGCACCTTTATTATAGCCATTACAACGGAATTTATGATTACTTCTAACAAATGTTCTATCACATTCACCGCAACGTATTAAACCTTTTAACCAGTGATGCGGATTATTAGATATTCTTTGTCTTTTGACAGAAAATTTTCTTTGATGGTTTAAACGTTCTCTTGCTTTATTATATAGTTCTTCACTAATAATAGCTTGATGATTTCCATTTGTGATAATGGACTTTGTATTATCATAAATTTCTTCACGAGTTAATTTGCCATTTGGAGTCCAACGAATTTTTCCAATATATACAGGATTAGTCAAAACATACCAAATTGTTCTATTTTCCCATCTTTTACCTCTTTTTGTAGTGAAATGATGTTCGTTCAGATATTTGGCAATGTTTATCATTTCTAACTCACCAGATGCATATTTTTCATAAATAAACTGAACAATAGGAGCTTCTTTTTCATTAGGTATTAATTTATTATCTTTTATGTCATAACCAAATGCAGGTGATGATTGAGGTTCTCCGCGTTCAGCTTTTTCCGTCATACCACGTGTTACTTCGCCAGATAAATTAATTAAATAGTATTCATCCATCCATTCGATAATTCTTTCAATAAGAGAACCAAATGGCCCATCGATTAAAGGCTCAGATATACTAACTACATCAACATTATTTTTTTTAAGCATATTTTTATAAACAATACTTTCTTCTTGATTTCTAGCAAATCTTGAAAATTTCCAAACTAAAATGGTACTAAATTGTTTTTCTTTTAGTTTGGCATGCGCAATCATATTTTGAAATTCATTTCTTTTAATGGCATTTTTACCGCTTATACCTTCTTCTTCTACAAAGATACTATCAATATTAATTTGCATATCATGTTTAATAGTATATTTATAAATTTCTTTTAATTGTGAAAGAGGTGATAATTCTTCCTGTTTATCTGTCGAAACTCTTATATATACAGCAACTATTATTTTAGCATTTTCATTAATTAGATTTAAATGTTCATGATTTAACCAATCTAAAAAATCATTAATTATTTGTTTTTTCATGTTGTAGCACTCCTTTTTCTTAAAAATTATCATTATGCGTTATAATTGTATGCGAAAACAAGTGCAATTATAGTAATATCTATTTTTGTAGATAAGGTTTCGTTGACTTTTGTTCTATAACGAAAACGAATATCATTTGTTGATATTCGTTATGACCGTATAGGTCGCAATAAACTTTTTGTTAGTAACTAACTAAGTTCATGTTTATGATATCATTAACCAATTTTTTTGTCAATGATGAAATTGTTTGAGTTTCGGTTTTTTACAACAAATTTAATCAAATTTTATAAATATTTCATGAATTTTATGAAAATGGCTCATTT
>CANQDH010000098.1 GCA_947591565.1 uncultured Bacilli bacterium
TACCTGTTGCTTTAAAGGTGAAAAAGGGAAGAGAAATAAAGAAAAAATATCTTTCTTATATTGTCCTCATGCAAGATATTGAGTTAAAAGGTAAACAGCAAGAAATCATTAATATACTTAAAACAAAGGGAAAAGTCTTAAAAACGGCTTTAACAAAGGTGTCAGCATCAGCCCTTAATTTGTTATTAAAAAAGGGTATTGTCAAAGAAGAACTTTTAGAAGAATATCGTTTAAATGAAACATCATGTGTGCCTTACCAAGATGTAACTTTATCAAGTAAGCAGCAAGAAGTTTTAGATAAAATTTTAAGTGCTAAGGATGATTTTAAACCTTTTTTACTTCATGGTGTAACAGGATCTGGTAAAACCGAAATATATATTAAATTAATGGAAAAAGTTCTTTTAGATGGTAAAGAAGCAATTATTTTGGTACCTGAAATAAGTTTAACACCGCAACTTACAAGTAAATTTAAAAGTAAATTTGGAAATAAAGTGGCTGTTTTACATAGTGCTTTAAGTGATGGTGAAAAATATGATGAATGGCGAAAAATATATCGCAAAGAAGTTTCTATTGTAATTGGTGCAAGGAGTGCGATTTTTGCGCCCTTTACTAATCTTGGTTTAATTATTATCGATGAAGAACATTCTGATACTTATAAACAAGAAAATGTTCCTAAATATAATACGATTGATATCGCCATTTACCGAGCAAGAAAACATCATTGTAAACTAGTTTTAGGTAGTGCAACTCCATCTATTGAAAGTTATACAAGAAGTATGGTTGGAACATACGAAAGGCTCGAATTAAAAACGAGAGTTAATGCTAGCATGCCTAAAGTAACACTTGTTGATATGAAAGATGAAATAAAAAAAGGTCATAAATTATTTTCTAGTCTTCTTATAGACAAAATAAATAAATGTCTAAACAACAATGAACAATGTATTATTCTCCTAAACCGAAGAGGTTATGCAACGACAGTTGTATGCCATAATTGCGGTTGTACCTTAACTTGTCCTAAATGTGATATACCACTTACATATCATAAAAAAAATAATGTTATGTTATGTCATTATTGTGGTTATCAAACATATAAACCTACTATTTGTGAGAAATGTCATAGTAGAGACATTAATGAATTTGGTCTTGGAACAGAGAAACTAGAAGAAGAAATTCTCAAACAATTTCCTCAGGCTAAAACGCTTAGAATGGACTTTGATACAACTTCAAGAAAAGGTAGTCATGAACGTATTATTGAAGATTTTAAAAATCAAAAATATAATATTTTAGTCGGTACACAGATGATAGCTAAAGGGCTAAATTTTGAAAATGTTACTTTAGTTGGTGTTATAAATGCTGATAATAGTTTAAATGTCCCTGATTTTCGAAGTGCCGAGAGAACTTTTAGTTTATTAAGTCAAGTTGCCGGAAGAGCAGGTAGAAGTAGTTTAAATGGCGAAGTTATTTTTCAAGGCTTTAATATGGACCACTACAGTATCATTTGTGCAAGTAATCACGATTATGAAACCTTTTATAAAGAAGAAATGAAAATAAGAAAGGCTTTAGATTATCCTCCATATTATAATTTATGTTTAATTAAAACCAAAGGTCAAAATGAAGAAGGATTAAATAGTGAAAATAATAAAATTATTGCCTATTTACGTAAAAATTTACCAAAGACGATTATTTTAGGACCATCGCCTTGTATGATACCTAAAATAAATAATATATATTATATGCAGATTATTATTAAATATAAAAATATACATGATATTATGGATGCCTTAAAGTTTCTAAGTAATAAATATGCGGGTAAAAAGATAACTTTAGATATAGACATTAATCCATATCATTTATAATATTTTATATGTAGCAACATTTCTTGAAATGTGATATGATTATAAGGGTGATAGATATGAATATCGAACAGATTAATATTCAAAAAGATTTAAAAATTATATATATGGGAACACCTGAATTTAGTGCGACGGTACTTAGTGGCCTACTTTCGAAATATAAAGTAAGAGCTGTTGTTACACAGCCTGATAGACCATCAGGTAGAGGAGAGGTCGTTAAATATTCGCCTGTTAAGCAAATGGCTCTAGATAATGTCCTTTTAACTCTTCAGCCCGAAAAAATTAAAGACAGCATCGATGAAATCCTTGCTTTAGAACCTGACTTAATTATAACTTGTGCATACGGCCAAATTTTACCTAAAGCGCTTTTAGATTATCCAAGACTTGGCTGTATTAATGTCCATGCTTCCCTTTTACCTAAATTAAGAGGTGGGGCTCCTATTCACCGCGCTATTATGAATGGTTTTAAAGAAACAGGTATCACGATTATGTATATGGATGAAAAAATGGATGCCGGTGATATTATTGCGCAAAAGAAAATAGAAATCGCAAATGATGATACAACCGAAACCTTACATGATAAATTAAGTGTGTTAGGAAAAGATTTACTTCTAGAAGTACTTCCTAGTATCATTGAAGGTACGAATAGTCGTTTAAAACAAAACGAATTTGATGCAACATATGGCTTTATTATAAAAAAAGAAGATGAAAAAATAAACTTTTCGAAAACCAAAAGAGAAATATACAATCAGATAAGAGGATTAAATTCATATCCTGGTGCTTACTTTAATTATGATAATAAAATAGTTAAAGTTTGGGATAGTTATCAAACGGATAATGTTTATTCTAATTTAGTAGATGGTACGGTTACGAAAATATATCCTGATGGAATCGGTGTCAAAGTTTCTAATGGTGAAATTGTCTTAAAAACAGTTCAACCAGAAGGTAAGAAAAAAATGAGTGGACATGATTTTGCAAATGGTATTGCTAGTAAAGAAAATTTAGTTGGAAAGATATTTATATGAGCGAAAAAGAATTAAAAAAACAAAAAAGAAAAGAAAGAAAACAAAAAGTCAAAGATTTTTTGGCCGTTAAACGAAATAAAGCGCTAGTTAAATTAGGATTCTATTTTCTCTTTTTCTTAATTATTATTTTATATATTAGATTTGCAAGTAGAAAAACGACTTATGTTCCTTCACCTTCCTTACCTGATACCATCACAACATCTATCAGTAATATTAATATCGATAATTATGAATTTGATATAAACTATCAAATAAATGATGAAATATACCATATAAAAGGACAAAAATATGGTGATAAATATAGTTTTACATATAATGATGCACTATATTATTATGATAAAGATTTATATATGATAGGTGATGAGAAAATACTTATAGAACCAAATGATATGTCATATTTACTTATGTTAGATGCTAAAAAAATATATAATTTTTTATATAATGCAACATACAATTATAGACAAGAAGATGTTAATCATAATATAACGATTAATTCTTTTATAAGTATTAGTGATTTTAGTAAATTACTTGGTAAACAAGAAGAAGGGGATGCTAAAATAACTTTTGATACTCATGAAAAAAATGATGTTTTAACAAGTATTGATATTGATTTATCTAATTACTTTAAAAGTGATTTAATTACGTCATTTAAAGTAAATATCATATATAGTAATTTAAATCAGACTCACGATTTTGTCTATTAGAAAAAGTATAATCTAGCGATTATACTTTTTTAAACCTCGTTTATATTCATTAATAAAGTTAATAGTATCATTTAAACCATAGTCATCTATTGCTTCTTCTTTAGTATCTTCTTTTGGTTCTTCTTTACTTGATATAGGCATTTGGTTCTTATTTAGCAATTCTTGGGCTTCAGCTAAGAAAGATTCTAAATTATTACTTTTACGTACTTCATTATGGTTATCTGATGTAGCGTTTTTATCAACATTATTTGGTTGTTTATTTG
>CANQDH010000099.1 GCA_947591565.1 uncultured Bacilli bacterium
AAAAAACACACTGTTGCATATGTTGGTGATGGTGTTAATGATGTTCTTGCTCTTAAAGAAGCTGATTGTAGTATAACCTTTCAAAAGGCAAGTGAAGCAGCCAGAAATGTATCTAATTTAGTTCTTTTAGATTCTGATTTTAATTCGCTTCCACTAATTGTTGCTGAAGGAAGAAGAACGATTAACAATATTGAAAGATCATCAACTTTATTTTTAGTTAAAACGATTTATTCTAGTTTACTTGCGATTATCTTTTTATTTTTAAATGTTGCGTATCCCTTTATACCTATACAGCTTACTTTAGTTAGTGTATTAACTATTGGTATACCATCATTTATTCTAGCTTTAGAACCCAATAAAGAAAGAGTAACAGGTCATTTTTTTACCAATGTTATTAGTAAATCTTTACCAGCTGCCATAACCATTGTTTCCAATATTATGATTGTTGTTATTGTAAAAGCTTTATTTAAATTTGATGTTCATGAAACATCGACATTATGTGTTATGTTAACGGGTTTTACGGGTTTCATTCTCTTATATCGTCTTTGTAAACCATTTAATATAATAAGAAGTATTTTATTATCTTGTTTAATTAGTATCTTTTGTTTATGTATATTAGGAATGCGAAATGTTTTTGTGTTATCTTCGTTAACGCCTTATATGCTTGTGCTTATTTTAATTTTAACAATATTATCTTATATTATATTTAATTTAATGATGAATTTGGTTGAAAAATATATTATACCTAGAATTAGATAATGTGTCTAATTCTTTCTTTATTGATAAAATAAAAAATTTATAGTATTATATTAATAGTATAGAGGAATAGAAGAGAGGTGTGAATATGGATGATAATGGGACTAATAAAAATGATGAAATGTATTCACATCTAGATGACATTGATGAATTTTTTCTTAAGAATTTTAATATATTGCTTACTGAAAAAAAGAATGCTCTTCCTCATGATGTTGAAATCTTAGATATTAATGATATTAAAAGCAATGAAAATACTAAACAACCTCTTAATTTGGATATAGATACACCTAAGCCAAAAAGGGAAATACTTGATATTGATGATTTACCTCATACAGAAATACTTGAAATGGATAATACTTCGCCTTTAGAAGTATTAGATGATAATTTTTTTACTGAAGATAGAGAAAACTTAGTAAATAAAGATGAGCAAATAGAAATTTTAGATAATATTAATACTCATTTAAATGAAGATGAAAAGACTATTATAAGTAACACTCCTGTTTATGAAGATGTCGATGAAGGTCAAATATATCATATAAAAGAAACCGAAGAAAATATTTTTAATAATATTGATGCCGATAGTTACCAAAATGCCACATATTACAAGAAAAGCATAAATACCAAAAAAGTAAAAAGTAAGCAAAAAATAATATTATTTATATTACTTATATTAATTTTTATATCACTTACGTTTGTTATAATGAAATTGATTAAGTGGAAATTAGATAATGATGATATTAAAAATCAACTTCAAAATCTTCAAAATAGTGTTGTAAAAGAAGAGGTAAGTAACAATGATAATGTAGCGGTAAATCCCAATAATGTATCTAATTCACAGGTAGATGATGTATATTTAAATATTCCTTTAGTAAGTGTCGATATTGCTAATTTAAAAAAGCAAAATAGTGATACAATTGGATGGTTAAAAGTAAATGGAACCAATATTGATTATCCTGTTGTCCAAGCATCTGACAATGAATATTATTTAACCCATGCTTTTAATCATAACTATAATGAAGCAGGATGGATATTTGCCGATTATCGAAACAATTTAGTAGATGATAAAAATTTAGTTATCTATGGTCATGCTAGACTTAATTCGACCATGTTTGGGACACTTAAAAATGTTGTTAAACCTTTTTGGTATAATGATATTAACAACTATGTTATTAATTTTTCAATGTACGATTATAATACATCATGGCTTGTTTTTAGTACTTATATTGCCGATAATGAAAAATATTATATAAAAACGAGTTTTTCATCAGATGATGAATATATGAATTTTTTAAATACAATCAAAAGTAGAAGTGTTTATAATTATAATATAGATATTAATGAAAACGACCATATCATGACATTATCAACATGTTACACAAACGATAAAAGAATTGTTTTACACGCTAAACTTATAAAAAGGGAAAAAAGATAAGGAACTGAATTTCAGTTCCTTTTACTTGACTACATGTAATCTTTTTCAAGAGGGGGAAAATGTATTATAAAGCGCTTTACACCCTTATTCTATGATATCCTAGCATAATAATATTTATATATAACTATAAATAAACTATAAACTACTAGATTTTATATACAAAAACGTTTGTTCGTGGTAAAATATAGATGGTGGTCATTATGCGAATAATTATGCATATAGATGTTAATAATGCTTTTTTATCTTGGAGTGCAATTGATTTATTAAATAAGGGATATAAATATGATATTCGAAATAGTTATGCAGTTATTGGCGGAGATGAAAGTGCTCGCAAAGGAATTGTCTTAGCTAAATCCAATCCAGCTAAAAAGCAAGGCATTGTTACAGCTGAAACTTTATATTCAGCAAGAAAAAAATGTCCTGCTTTAAGAATATATAAACCTAATTTTGAATTTTATAGTGAAATGTCCCACAAAATGTTTATGTTACTAAGTAAATATACACCAGATATCGAAATAGCTTCTATTGATGAATGTTATTTAGATTATGGTAAAGTTAAAAATTTATATGGTGATGAAGTACAATTTGCTTATAAAATTCAAAAAGAAATATATGATACATTAGGTTTTACCGTTAATATTGGTATTGCTAATAATAAATTATGCGCTAAAATGGCATCTGATTTTTCGAAACCTAATAAAATACATACAAACTATGATTATGAAGTCCAAAAGAAAATGTGGCCTTTACCGATATCTGATTTATTTGGTGTCGGTAAAAGAACTGTACCTAAATTAAATTCTTTAGGAATAAAAACGATTGGTGATTTAGCTCATTATGATGCTGAACGACTATATAAATATTTTAAAAATCAAGCTAAATACTTAATTGATATAGCAAACGGAAGAGATAATAGTGAAGTTATAAGTACTCCTCCCATGCAAAAGGGAATTGGTTCTGAAATTACTTTACCTAAAGATATTGATGATAAATCAACTCTTTATAATTATTTAGAGAGTTTATCTGAAGATGTTTCGTTAAGACTAAATGCTTCAAGTATGTATGCATCGGTTGTATGTGTCATTTTAAAGGATAATTTATTTAAAAAATATTCTCATCAAAAAAAACTTGTCAATGCGATTTGTAGTAGTAAAGATATTTTTAAAAATGCTAAAGATATTTTTAATGAGATGTATGATGAAAGACCTATTAGATTAATTGGTCTTAGGTTAGATAAATTGTCAAGTAGCTACGCACATCAAGTATCATTGTTTGATGATTATGAAGAAATAAACAAAAATAATAAACTAGATAAAACTTTACTTGAATTGAAAAACAAATATGGTAATCAGATTATTAATAAGGCTGGTTTAAAAAATATTAATCATTTAAAGCATTAAATAAATAATAATATTTTGGTATATTATTGATACCTAAAATGCCAAAACTGCTAAGCAGGAATCCTTTTTCTGCTTTTCTTTTTAAGCAAAATCGCCATTTTCTTTATTTGCACCTTTTCTTTATCTTTGTTACAGTCTAAACGAAGGAGGAAAAAATGGTTACAATCAAAAAATATCTTATGGATTATTTATATGATCATCCTAAATCTC
>CANQDH010000100.1 GCA_947591565.1 uncultured Bacilli bacterium
TGTTTGTAAACATAAATTACATCTCCTTTACTTTCTATTCTATAAATTATTCTATCACAACTTTTTATTTATGACAACAAAAAACTACTTATAATAAAAATATAAATAGTTTTTAAATACGTTTTTGAATATTTGCTTTAATTAATGGCTTTTTATCTACATCCTTTTTGTGCAAATTATCATAAAAGGCTTTAAAATCAGAATTATTTAAAGCTTCATCTAAAGTAATATATCCTGAACACAATAAATTAGATATCGTATAAAGATTATTTGAAACAATTTGCTGATTCAATGTTTTAGATAAATTATTAATTGATTCTTTTAACAAACCTATTGAAATATCACCTGACATAATTTCCTCCTTAAGTGTCAAATATACTACCACTTTTTTCTTTTTTTGTAAAGAAAAAAAGAAAGTTTTGATTACTTTCTTAATGTATCCATAGCCATACGCATTTTTGTATCGTATTTAACCATCTCTAAACCACCAAATTCTTTTAAGAATTCGTCTTTTTTCATTTGATATTTTGAAGCTAATTCATCAGCCTTTTTATCAGCCTCTTCATCACTTATTTCAAATTTTTCTTGTTTAGCAATTTCTTCTAACATTAGTCTATATAAAACACGTTTATTTGCTTCATCTTTCATTTGTGCTTTCAAAGCCTTTTCATCAGAATTAGTAAATTTATAGAACTGTTCCAAAGTAATTCCTTGCATACTTAAATTATGTTCATATTGTTCAATCATACGACTTAGTTCATCTTCAATCATAACATCTGGAATATCAACTTTAACATCTTTAGCAGCAGCTTCTAATAAATCGTCCATATATTTATTTTCAGCATCAGCTTCCTTACGTGTTTTAATATTTTCTTCAGTTTGTTTTTCTAAGGCTTCTTTGCTATCAATACCTTCCATACCTAAATCTTCAAAAAATTCTTTATCTAATTCAGGAATCTTAACTTCCTTTACTTCATTAACTTTTACTTTAAAAACAACATCTGCACCTTTTAAATCTTCACTATGATAGTCTTTTGGAAATGTAACATTAATATCTTTTTCTTCTGATGCCTTCATGCCAATAATCTGTTCTTCAAAACCAGGAATAAAAGTTTTAGAACCAATTTTTAATGAATAGTTATTAGCCTTTCCTCCCTCAAAAGGAACACCATCTTTAAATCCTTCAAAATCAATTATTGCAATATCACCATCTTGAACAGCACCATCTTTAGTGATATTTTCAGCATAATGACTTCTTAAATGCTCAATAGATTCTTCTATTTCTTTTTTAGTTACTTTAACTACTTCTTTCTTTACACCTAACTGTGTATATTTACCAAGTTTTACTTCAGGTTTAGTTGTTAAAATAAACATTAATTCTAATTTTTCATCTGTTATGTCTTTAATTTCAACTCTTGGTTCTGCAACTAATTCTAAGCCTTCATTTTCTTTTAAAACATCCATATAAATACTTTGCATTAAAGCATCAGCTGCTTCAACTAAAAGATTTTCTTTACCATATTTTTTGATAAAAATATCTCTAGGTGCTTTACCTGGACGGAATCCGTCAATTTTAACTTTTTTACTTAATTTTTGGTAGGCTTTTTCAATAGCTGTTTTCCATTTTTCACCTTCAACTATTTTCGTTATTTCTTTAACATTTTTTTCCATATATAAATCTCCTTCAAACAATTAATAGTATATAATATATTTTCTTCTTTTTCAAGTTTTTTAAGAAAAAACGCTTTTAAAAAGCGCTTTTATGATATTTCAACTATTTCAACAGTATATTTTCCATTTGGACTATCTACTGATACAACATCACCTTTGGTTTTACCTAAGATAGCCTTAGCTATTGGTGATTCATTAGATATTTTATTAGCAAATGGATCTGCTTCTTTACTACCTACAATAGTATAAACATCAGTTTCATTATCTTCCATATATTTGATTGTTACTGATGAACCAATACCAACTTTATCCGTATCAACATCAGTGATAACAACAGCATTTTCAATCATTGCTTCTAATTCTTTTATTTTACTTTCGACAACAGCTTGTTCATTACGGGCTGCATCGTATTCAGCATTTTCACTTAAATCACCTAAAGCCCTTGCATCTTTAAGAGCATTTATAACCTCAGGTCTTTTTTCTAATTTTAAATAATCAAGTTCTTTCTTTAAATCATTTAATCCTGATTCAGTTAAATATACAGCTTTTGTATTTGACATTTTCTTCACCTCAATTTGTATAAGCCTATAAAAGAATACCACTAAATATTATCTTTGTCAACAATTTTTATACGCATCATATCATTTTCAAAAACCTTGAAAGGAAGATAAAGATAAACCCTTTGCAAAGGATGACAAACGACATCTATACTTTCCATATTTTCATCATAAATTTTTGTAATTGTAAAATTCTTCGTATCTAAACTTGGTCCAAAGAATTGAACATCATCGCCTACTTTAAAATAGTTTCGTTGTTCAATAAGCGCTAAATGTTTTTCCTCATCATATGATATAACAAGTCCTAAAAAATCTTGATTAGATATTTCTTCTCTACCATTATAATACTGACAAGTTTTATCGTACTTACCATCAAAGAACTGAGGTGCTGCATCTCTATTAGCAACCTTACGTAAGACAAGTTCTAAAGATGGATCATACTTTAAATTTCCATCAAAATAAGCATCTATTACTTTTCGGTAAATATTTACAACCGTTGCAACATAATAAATAGAACGCATTCTTCCTTCTATTTTAAAAGAATCAACACCAAGTTCAATTAAATCTTTAATATATTTAAGCATCGATAAATCTTTCGTACAAAAGGTAAAATCTTTCTTACCTTCTAAGGGTTCACCATCACTATTTTGTAATTTAAAATCCCATCTACATATTTGACTACATCCACCCCTATTTGCATCCCTTCCTGTTAAAAAGTTTGACATAACACATCTACCACTAAGAGATGCACACATAGCTCCATGAATAAAGGTTTCTATTTCTACATTCGTTTTTTCTTTAATAAGTTTAATATCTTCTTTGGTATTTTCGCGAGCAAGAACAACGCGTTTTACGCCCTCTTTTTCCCAAAAAGATACAGCTTCATAATTTAAAGTCGACTGCTGTGTTGATAAATGGATATCTAAATTGGTATATTCTCTTGCCATTTTTATAATAGCTGGATCACTTACAATAATAGCATCCACACCTTGTTGATCAAGGAAGATAAGGTATTCTTTTAAGTGTTCTACTTCTTTATTATGCATAACAATATTAATTGTTACATAAACTTTTTTGTTTAACTTATGAGCAAACTTTAAGCCCTCTATTAAATCATCTTTCGAAAAATTAATAGCATTTGCTCTTAAACTAAATAATGGTAAACCTAAATATACAGCATCAGCACCATATAAAAGAGCAATCTTAAGTCTTTCTAAATCACCAGCTGGAGCTAATAATTCTGGCTTTTTTATTATATTCATCTTTTTTTCATTAATGACTTTTGTTTTCATTTTTTCACCTTATATATTGTTTCTTTATATAAAAAACCTTTATCTAAATTAGGAAGCATTAGCTCTATTTTTTGAGATAACTTCTCAGTATTAGTTTTATGAGCCTCTCTAAAGCATTTTAAAACTTCTATAAATTGGTTATTATCGATATTAAAACTATTTAAAGTAACATAATCTATATCTGAAAGGTCTAAATATTCAGGAAAACCATTTAGAATATGAGAACTATAAACAGTTGTACCATTTTCATCATCGATAAG
>CANQDH010000101.1 GCA_947591565.1 uncultured Bacilli bacterium
TTAGTTAATGTTGATAAATTCCTATTTGCAGGAATAATAATGCCACAAGGTTTTAAACCATCTCTATAAAATAAGGCTTCAGCATTACTATTATGACTTGCCTCACTTGTTTCTAATATTCCCTTTTGACCTTTAATATGGCTAGTTTTTAAATCCATCGACCCTTCTTGTATTAATTTATTACTTGACAAATTAATATCCGAACTGCATATAAAACTATCTTTACAAATATGATCATATGCAAATATAATTCGTTTATAAACACTCCCATAATACTTTTGATTACGGTGACTAATAGGAACAAAACAAATAAAATTATGTTTACCATTATTTGTTGTTCCATTACAAATTTCAGGAATACTTTCATTATGACTTTTTGTATGGGCATATAAAACATATTTCTTATCTCTCAAATCAATAACTTTTAGACCATTATATAATGTTATATATTGTGGAGATATTTCACTAAGTTTAGTTAAATTTTTTTCATTCTCTGTTTCATATAAATTTCTTTCTAACTCTGGTAATTTAGATAAAATATTAAATATTTCAAGGGCATCTTTTATATCACATTTATCAAGCATATCCTTTAAAACAGTTTTATCATTACAATTATGTATTTCTTCAATAATAGATACATATATTAAAAATTCATCAATTAAATGTCCAACATCTTCATGATTTCGATTATTAAATTTTAATATTTTAAGTTTTTCGGTATTAAACCTACATAAAATATCATCAATAGAACCACATCCAAATAATAAAGTATTTATCACATATTTTATTTTTTCACATGATGATTCATCAGTAATACTTGCTTTTATGGTCTCTAGTTGTTTTACAATATCATCAATATTGTCTATTTTAATATCTACTTGCAAATTAAATAAGTATTTTAATTTACCTTTTTCTTCGTTTGTCAAACCTGATTTTATAGTCAAATTATTTAAAAGTTGCTTATATTTTTCATAATTTTCCATAATTTCAAAAAAATTGTTTATATTTTTTTTCTTATCACAAGAATCATAATAATAATTATGGATTAAAAAAGACATAACTTTTATAAATTGATTTAATTCCTTTTCTTGTGTAATAAGGTTATATAAATTATTTTTCCAATTAGGATATTTTAAAGAATTAAAACCATACTGAATAATATCATTATAAGAAATGGTTCCACTTTTTTGAACTATATTATTAAATATATCGATTATATATTTTAAAAGTTTTTCTTTTTTTTCACCTGAGATACCAAGTGTTCGGGCAAAATAAATTTCTATTAAATTATCATCACGATCAATAAGAAAATTAAATATTGTTGAATTATCAAAAATGTTTACATTTTTTAAATAGTCTACATTTTCTAAACAGTATTTTAACATATCAACATTTTTTGCAAATTGTTTCAATTTTTCTTTATCATCATCAAAAATATCAAAGATGATTTTTGTATATGTTTTAATTATTTCCTGTGAAAAAGCGGAAATATTAAATTTTTTTACCATTTCGTATTCTTTTCTTTGAAAACAATATTCTAAAAGTAAAGTATTATTTTTTAAATTTAATAAAATTGACTCGTTATTTTTGATTTCATTAAACAAAATATCAATATGTTTCGTCAAAATGTCATCTGTAAAAGCTTCTTGTCTAAATTTTTTAATATAGCCTAATTCACCTTTTTCTATACAATATGAAAGGGCTATAGGACTATATGATAAAATGTCTAAAAAAAAGCTATCATTATGTTTAAATTTTTCAAAAATAAAGGATATATATTCTTCCATGATACTCTTATTAAAGGCTACTAAAGAAAAAGCATCTATGTATTCATACATATTATTTTTTAAACAGTATAATAAAGCATTTGGACTAAAAAAAAGCGTTTTCTTTACCCAATCTTTATTGGCATATTTAAATATGATGTCCATATTTTGTTTTATAATATCCTCTGTAAAAGCGTAACTATCGAAGGCGAAAATATTTTCATAATCTTTTTGATTTAAACAACATTGTAAAATTGATGGTTTGCTAGATAAATAATTTATAAAAAAGGATGATTTACCTTTATATAATTCATAAATAATAGATGCATATTTATCGATTATTTCATCACTAAAAGCCGCTACATCAAATTTTTTGATATTTTTTTTATCACCTTTTTGCAAATAAAATTCTAATATTTTTCGGCTTCGTAATAATTTATCTAAAAAAGATATATTTTCCATTAACATTTCTATCATCAAATCATAATATTTTTCTTCAATTAGTACCATATTTTTATCAAAGGCTGACTTGGAAAAACATGATATTTTGTTTTTATCTTTTTTTTCTAAATAGTATGCTAATATATCAGCATTATTATCTACAATATTAACACTAATTTTCCCGCTTTCAATCAAGGCAATTAAAGCCAATTTAATATCGCTATTATTAGCAAGTTTCGTGCTACTAATATCATAAATATATTGTTTATAACTATTTTGATAGTTTTTTAAAATAGCCATAGTTATATTTTGATTAATTAAAAAATAGTATGTTAAGCGAATACCTCTTTTATGAACTGTTTCGATAAAAGTTTTACATTCATCTATGGATAAAGCTTGGATATATTGTTCGTCAGGGAAAAAACTATCTTGAAAGTAAATTTGAAGTCTATTTTTAGAAATTTTTTGAAGTATATCCCAGCGTTTCTTTTTGATAATCGTATTCAAAATTTTACTACTAAATAAATCATCAATTTGTTTACTATCACAATATATAATATTGTCTAAATTATGACTTATATAATAGTTACTGAAAAAAGAAAATAAATGGTTTTTATCTAAATTTTTGGTTAAATTATTAATTTGTTCCGCCGTATAATTTTGTCCAAATAAAAAATATTTGCGACTATTTAATTTTTGGCTTTGGATTTTCTTCATTACCGAATTAACATGATCAAGATATTTATCTATCAAAGTCCCATTTCTTTGTGAAATACATGTTTTAATAAACTCTATATTTTCAAGATTATTAAGAAAGGAACTCATAATTAATTTATCAAAACGTTCATGCATATGACAACACCTTCTAACTTATTCTACTACAAATTATCATCTTTATCTATATTTTAGAAAGGAATTTAATAAAATATATAACAATAACGCTTGTAAATAATAAAACAATCAGGCATTGCTGTCTGATTATTTATTATCTATCATACTAATATTATCTAGTAAAATACCTGTTCCCTCAACGACACATGTAAGAGGACTTTCGGCAACAAAAACAGGAACCTTTAACTCTTGTGATAATAATTGATCAAAACCCTTAATTAAAGCACCACCACCTGTAATAACAATACCTTTGTCAATAATATCGGCAGATAATTCAGGAGGAGTTTGTTCAAGAACAGTTTTGGCGGTATGAATAATGGTATAAATACTTTCTCTAAGTGCTTCTTCAACTTCTTTAGATGTAATGGTAATGGTATGTGGAAGACCTGTTACTAAATCTCTTCCTCGAACATCCATTTTTTCTTTTTTATCTTCTGGTAAAACCGTTCCGATAGTCATTTTAATGTCTTCAGCTGTACGGTCCCCAATCAATAACTTATATTTATCTTTGATATACTTCATAATATCATTATCAAAAGTATTTCCAGCAACTTTAATAGATGAACTATTGACAATTCCGCCAAGTGATAAAACAGCAATATCTGTTGTTCCACCACCAATATCAATAACCATATTACCACTTGGTTTCGATATATCAAGACCAGCACCTATAGCCGCAAC
>CANQDH010000102.1 GCA_947591565.1 uncultured Bacilli bacterium
CTCCTTTTATTTTTACTAATATTATCATAAAAGTTGATAATTTACAATAATCATTTGTTCTACAAATTACGATTTATTTCATTAAACATTACATAAGTTCTATTTTAATAGCACCTATTTGAACAGGGTTTGACGTCTCTATATTACCATTAAATGTAATTCGAACATTATTTCCGGCTACATAAAAATCGTTAGTAACATTTGCTGATCTTGTTATTTTTACAATGACCTTCGTACCTTTTTTTAAAGACCCACTATCTTCTAAAACTTCTACTGTTATACGATCTTCTTCTACGACTATAATTTTCGCTTCAAATACATCTTTTGAATCTTTAAATTCAATTAAGTTATTATTTTTTATATAATTTATGTATTCTAATCCGCAGCAATTAGAAAAAACTTTCATAATAAATTCATCTTGATTACTTTCATTATTCTCAACTAAGCCAACTACAATTACTTGTTTTTTAGTATCAACGTAATTATATGCATAATTGGTATTATTCTCTTGATTACTACTCATAAAATTTATTATTTTATCATTAATATCATCTAAAGTAATTTCTTTAACAGAACAAGCAAATTTTGTTCCTTTCCAAGTAGTAACATCTTCATTATTATTACAATGATAATGATTTACGAATATTCCTTTATCAATATAATCGAGAGTTCCTCCATCTAAATTTTCTCTTATTTTCAATAATGGACTATTATCGAAGACTTTTGCTTGTAAAGTATCAAGTGCAACTATTCCTAACAAAACACCTAGAACAATTAAAGTAATTTTTAAACCTTTTTTCATAAATTTCTCCATTTCGACAAATTACCTTTGTTTCAATAATTATACCATAAAATTTAGGGTAAGTTTAGTGGTACTACTAAACTTTTTGCTTCTTCTCTATTTACTGTTAAATCATCCAAATTGTCATGACGCTTATATGTTGCAACATACCTAATTACCACATAAGAACATCATAAATTTGTTCTTTTTTTGATTTATGCCGATAAACAATACTGCTTGCTGTTTTCATCATCTCTAGTATTCTTGTTCATAATCTTTTACTTTCAATTTAAAACACTTAACATAATTTTCTATTAAGGTTACTAATTCTATATTATTCTTTGTTAATTATCACTTAATTTTTATGATTTCTTTTCTCGTTTATTGTGTAATCCTATTGGTGCTAAATCATTTATAGCATATAGGCTTGCATCTAAATATTGCATAATTATTCATAATATTTTTTCTCCTTTCTTTATGCACAAAACAGATATGTTTTTCAACATTCCTTCAATAGTTAAAACCAGTATGTAAGAAAAACTTACATACTGAAATATTAATTTTTATTTTCTAATTTTTCTAAATCTTTAATACTTTCTAAAAATGCAAGTTCAACTTCACTAGGTTTTAGTGCAATTCTATCTTTATATTTATCATATTCACGTCTTGCATGATTCATAGCTTCTTCATGGCTTATTTTACTAGAATCTTTTAAAATATCTTTCCTATTCATAGTTAAAAAGTAATTTAATTCTTTAACCCAATCACTCATTGTCATAGTTCTTTGTTCAATTGCTTGTAATTCTGCATAATCCAAATACATAGAAACAATTCTATTTAAAATGTCTAATTCTTTATCATTTAAGTAGTTTTTAGCAATTTGAGCATCTAATAATGTTGGTCTATCCCCACTATAAGTAGTTAATCCCATAAAATCTTTATTTCCATCGGCTCTTTCGACTATAACTTCCGCAGTTGTGTGCCCATGTGCGGCCCAGTGCATTTTATTTTGCACTGTCTTAAAAAATTCTTGAGTAATTTCTGCTTTAGGATCATAATCAACAGAAGTTGCATAAATATCAAGTATCTTTCTCCAAAATACTTTTTCTGATGATCTAATATCACGAATTCTAGATAGTAATTCATCAAAATATAATCCACCACCGGCACGTTTAAGTAAATCATCATTCATTGTAAATCCTTTAGTCATATATTCAGTTAATCTTTCATTCGCCCATTTTCTAAAGTTTGTCCCTATATTTGAGCGAACACGAAAGCCAACTGCTACTATCATATCAAGATTATAATAATTTACATTATAACTTTTACCATCACTTGCAGTTGTTCGGAATTTCCGAACAACTGCATTTTCTTCCAATTCTTTATCATTTAATATGTGTTTAATGTGCTCAGATATATTAGATTTACTTGAATTATATAATTTAACTAACTGTTCTTGATTTAACCAAACTGTGTTATCTTGCATTTTTACTTCAATATTATCATTCCCATTTTTATCTTTATAAATAATGATATTTCCATGTTCTTCCATTTAATCTTACCCCACTCGTTTTAATTTTTTTGTTAAACCGCTAATTAAATTATACTATATTTTTGAACATATATCTTCATATTTTTTAATATGTAATTTTTCTTAATAAATTATCATTATGATATCTATTTATAATTATCATAATCTTTATTGATATATTCTTTATTCCAAAAGTTTGTTTTAAAATGAATTATACTATCTAGTACTTCTACTGCTATATAACTAAGAAGATTTTCTTGCCATATTCCAATGTTTTACATTTACTGGAATTGCGACATATCTCTAGTTTTTTACTAGTTCATTATATTCCTAATAACAAGCTATTCTATTTTGAAACTAAGAAGTTCATTATTAAATCAATTAAGATATCTTTTTCTTTAGGATTAGATTCTGCAATCAGTAACGTAATTGCAACAAGTGTATTATTATCAATAACCTGCCCATTTTCACTATATAAAATATTATAGAATTTTAGAAAATATATAAATAATGTCGCGGCTATTCTTTTGTTTCCATCAATGAAAGTATGATTCTTAGTTATTAAATATAAAAAATTAGCTGCTTTTTCTTGGATTGTAGGATATAAATCAGTTCCATCAAAGGACTGATATATATTACCTATTATCGATTTTAAGCCTCCATCTCTTTCAAGAGCAAATAAATCACTATCATTTCCATATTTAAGCTGGCTAACTATATTCTTACAATCTTCATAAGTGATTTTTTTATTATTTTTAGTTCCATTTGGTTTAGTTATTTTCTTATGATCATAATCATCAAGTAAATTTAAAGCATTTGAATAGTTATTTATTACTTTAATTATTTCCTGGGCTTCTGTTCCTTTTAATTCAGCATCTATTCTTCCTGCAATATCTACTAATTTGATTGTTTTTTCAAGATATTCTAATCTTTTTTGATTAGCAGCATAACCTTTAATCATATAATCTTTTAATACTTTCGTTGCCCATTTTCTAAATATAACGCCATTTTTAGAATTTACACGATAACCAACACTAATTATCATATCAAGATTATAGTAATCTACTTGATATGTTTTATTATCTCTTGCAGTTGTTGCAAATTTTGCAACAACTGAATGGTCTAGTTCTTCTTTTAAAACATTTTTAATATGTCGAGAGATAACAGATTTATCTCTACCAAATAATTTAGCCATTTGCTCTAATGACAACCAAACTGTTTCATCTTTCATATTTACTTCTAATTTTACATCTTGATTTTCAAATAATATAATTTCGTTCTTCATTATTAATTCCTTCCTTTCATTTGATTGTAAAAATATTATACGATAAGAACATTTGTTCGTCAATATATTTTGGAAATTATTTTAAATTTATTACAAAACATTAAAAAACAAACCAATTAAATGGCTTGCCTATTCATTTTT
>CANQDH010000103.1 GCA_947591565.1 uncultured Bacilli bacterium
CTTATAAATAATATAGGTGCCAAACTTTCCCTTTCCGAGGTTTCTCAGTTTATTTTAAATGATGTTATAAGTAATCCTAAATATGCAAGTGGTTTTGATAGCGCAAAAATGGGCAAGATAAAATTACTTGAAAACTTTAGTGATTTAAGTATTATAAATAAGCAGATGTCTTTAGATGATGCCGCCCTTCTTTTAAATATTCCTAAAGAAAAAATAATGCCTGTTTTACTTTTAAAATATATGAGTTCTCCATCATCAAGTGCCTTTAGTTTATCAGGTTTTATAAATAATATAGTTATTATAGATGATACTACTACTTATTTAAAGGATATTGATATCAGTTTTTTAAGAAGCGTATCTATATTTTCTCAAAATGAAAATAATATTAATGAAATGCCTCTAGATAAAGATACTTTAAATAGTATGTTTGGTAGTTTAAAAGAAAATTTAGTAAATGATATTTATACCTTAAATAGTCTATCTGATGATTTTAAAATAACTCCTAAAGATTTTATCAATTTAGTTATAAATACTTTAGAAAAAGAGGAAAGCGCGCAACTAGATGGTGAACAAACACTAAATAATTTAAAATTATTAAAAATGATTATCGATGATAGTACATCTAGTGATAAAGTTTTATATAAAGTAGAAAGCCTTGCTTCTATTTTAAATATGAAAAGTGAGCAAATAAATCTGTTATATAATCTAATTGATTATAAAAATGGTAATATAGATAACTGGACAATATCACCTTATGAACTCGTAAATATTCTTCTTACTAATAAAGATAGAGATGAGATTAAAACAAGTGTTGATGACACAATCATTATGCAGTTACAATTATTATCCAAGGTTATGCAAAGTGCTATCAATGATGAAAAATTTTCATACGAGCAACTTGCTTCTTTCATAGGAATGGATGAAGAAAGCATTAAAAATGTATATACCCTATATACATTAGCCCATACAAACTTAAGCATGACGCCAAAAGAATTTACCGATTTTGTTCTTTCTAAAAGTGAAGATGATATGCTAAAAAATCAAATTAATGGTGATACTCTTAAACAATTAAATACTCTTAAACAAGTGATAGATGGAGTTATAAACCATGAAACATATAGTTATCATGAACTAGCTTCTTTATTTGGCATTAGTGAAAATAGTTTAAAATTACTTTATGGTCTATATGATTTTAAATATGTAGATGGTAATTTAAGTATATCTTTAAAAGATTTTATTACTTTTCTTCTAGAAGAAGTTGTTCCAAATGAAGAATATGCTCGTAATTTTAGTGCATCGCAAATTGTAAGATTAAAGACCGTAAATGATATTATGAATGGTGCTTTAAAAAATATTAAATATACATCTTATGAAATGTATACATATTTAAGTAAATTAAGTGATAGTGTAGATAAAAATATGATAGATATGCTTTATACTTATTATGGAAGTGATCAAGAATATAATGAGAATTGGCAAATGACTACCGAAGAATTTATTAATTTCTTAAATCAAGATGTTTTAAATGACACGAAATTTAATGATTTTATTGAAGATGATATGCGAAATGACATCATAAGCGCTAAAAAGACGATTAATGATGCTAAAGATTTATTAATTGGCAAAGAATATTCGCGAATTATTTTAAATACAACTCTTAATATGGAATCCCCCCAAACTTTTGCTTTTATTCAAAACACTAAAGAAATGTTAGAGCAAGATATCGATGAATTTTATATTATAGGTGATTCTCCTATGGCATATGAAATGAGTCAAAGTTTTAATAATGAATTAAATTTAATTACTATTATTACCATGATTGCTATTTTTATCGTCGTATGTATTACCTTTAAATCAATATTTATTCCTATCATCTTAGTTTTAACGATACAGACAGCTGTTTATTTAACAATGGGTATATTATCGATTGCTGGTGAAAATGTTTACTTTATTTCGCTTCTTATTGTTCAAAGTATCTTAATGGGTGCAACAATCGATTATGCAATACTTTATACATCATACTATCTTGAATACCGAAAACAAGAAAAGATAAAAGAAGCCATTATCGATGCATATAATCATTCCATACATACGATACTAACATCAAGTTTAATTCTTATGATTGTAACGTTAATTATCGCTTGTTTTACATCCGATATTGCTGCTAAAATATGTAAAACTATATCAGAAGGAACACTTTGTTCTACGATTTTAATTCTTGTTTTATTACCATCTATCCTTGCTTTTCTTGATAAGTTTATTATAAAAAAAGATAAAAAACTTTCAAAATAAAAAATTAACTATAAATAATTAAAATCAAAAAGAGGCAAATTATGTTATAATGAAAATAGGGAAGTGGTTTAAGTGAAAGAAAAGAAAAAAATGAACATTTTGATTGGTATACTTATAAGTTTAATTGTTATCTTGTTTATTGTCGTCATTATTCTCTTTATGAAACTAGACGATTTTAACCATGATAATATTCATATACCTAGTAGCAGTCAATATATTTCTAAAGATGATGCTATCGAGGTTGCTTTAAAGGATATTGGCGCAAGTAAAAATGATATTTATGATTTAGATGCGGAACTTGAAAAAAAGTATGAAAAAGCGATATATGAGGTAAGTTTTGATTACGATATTTATGAATATGAATACTATATTGATGCATCAAATGGAAAGATTGTAAAATCCTTTTCGCGTTTAAATTATGATGAAACATCATCTGCACCAAATAATTATATTTCTAAAGATGAGGCTATTGAAATTGCTCTAAAAGATATAAATGTAAGTAAGAGTGATATTTATGATTTAGATGCGGAACTTGAAAAAAAGTATGAAAAAATTGTATATGAAGTAAATTTTGATTATGGTATATATGAATATGAATATTATATTGATGCCCTAAATGGAACTATTATCAAATCATTTAGTGAAAGAGATTAATTCAATCATCTGAAGTAAGCCTATATGACTTACTTTTTTGTGTTATAATTGAACTATGCAACCAAATTTCTACAAAAAACAACCTAAAAATGGTGTTCTGCTACCAATATAAAATTATAAAATGTTCGTGAAGGGAGAAAAATTATGAATAATCAATTTTCAGAAAATTTAAAAAAAATAAGAAAGGAACATAATCTATCACAAGAACAATTAGCCGATGAACTTGGTGTATCAAGACAAGCTATATCAAAATGGGAATCTTCTGTTTCCTATCCTGAAATGGATAAAATTATTGCTTTATGTGATAAATTTAATTTAAATATTGATGATTTACTACATAGGAATATAAAAGAAATAAAAGAAGAGGAAGAAAGTAAAAAAACTTTAAATAAAACAGTTGATACTTTTTTAAAATTTATTACGGATACCATTAATTTATTTAGTAATATGAAATTAAAAAGTAAAATCAAATGTCTCTTTGAACAGATAGTTATTGGCAGCCTTTTAACCTTGATTTCTGTTTTCATCATTAAGATGGGCTGCCCAATGATTTTATCTTTATTAGACTTTTTACCATTTCGCCTTAAGTGTTATATAGATAGTTTTTTTAACATCATTTTGATTTTGTTTTGTATTATTTCATCAGTTGTCATTTTAACACATGTTTTTAAAGTAAGATATTTAGATTATTATGATAAACTAAAGAAAAATAAAAATATCGAAC
>CANQDH010000104.1 GCA_947591565.1 uncultured Bacilli bacterium
ACTGCTAATAATTCTATTAACGTAAAACCATTTTTCTTTTTCATTTCCTTACTCCGTTTCTATTATTACAAATACATTATACCCCCCCCCCTAGCTTTTGTCAAGGTGGGATTTACATAAATTTACTTATAATTTTCTAATCTTTTTTTAAAAGATTTATTAGCAAAAAACATATACATTTTTTTAGTAAGTAATAATGAAGATGAAAAAGAAATACTTTGATGCTTATTTATAGCACGGCTAAATCGAAACATCTTATATCTAAAAAAAGGTGATAAAATTTTCCCTAATAAATGATTATTACCAAGTACCTCACCTGCTCCTATTTTAAATGTACCAAGTAAATGATGATTGCTCCATGTTTCCATAATCTTCACAGCAATATCATTATGTTTTACTTCTAAAAAGCCACAATTACATATGATATAAAGATTTTTATCATTAGGATATTTTTCCATTAATTCAAGTAATTTACTAGGAGGAGCGTCAACATATAAAGGAAAGGCTATAACAAGTGTATCAGCCTTTTTTATATTATTTATAATATCATCAAGTTTTTCATGGTATAATTTATGCACTATATAATCATCTTTTAAATTTTTGGTTAATAAACTTAAAAAATAAGCACTATTACTTGTTTTTTTAGGACTACCATCAATAATACTTATCAAAAAATTTCCTCCTTAATTTTTTCGTAAGCTATAAAACATATTTTTTTAATAGTAACATTTAAATTTTTACTATTTGCTTTGACTAATTTACGAGCAATGATTTTTTCATTTTCATTAACATCACCATAAAAATAAACACTTAAAGAAATGGGTTTTCTCGTTCTTACTTTATGATGCAATTCATTATGACGAACCGTAAAAAAAGGTTCTACAAAACCTATACATCTTTCTAAAATTTGTTTTACTTTATAACTATAACATCCATATAAACATTTACTAATAATAATTATTTCACTAGAAGATAAAAGCATACTATTGATATTTTGCATATCTTTATAAATACATTTTCGAGGGTGCTTAAACCAGCAGTTAAAACAACCTATGCAGTTATGTTCTACACTATTTATCACAAAACAGTTATCTAAGCGAAATTTTTCTAAATCATGGATTATTGTTTTCATACTATATTATAATAGTGATTTTTATATATATGATTTAATCGACAAAAGTTTATTTATTTCGTGTAAAATTCATACTTGTTTGTATGAAATATCATATTTACTAGGTCCTTTAAGACATTTACCATCAATATCAAACCTCGATGTATGACATGGACAATCCCAAGTCTGTTCTTTTTCATTAAAAATTAAACTACATCCTAAATGAGGACATTTATTATAAACAATATGTTTTTTTAAATGACTATCTATGTATATACCTAAACCATCCTTTATATAAACGTTGTGGGGATACCATGATTTATTTTTGATTATTTTAGGCCCTATATATGATTTTAACTGACTACCAATATATATAAACATTTTAAAGAAATTATTTCTTTTAGGATTAAAAATATTTTGATAACTAATTTTCTTTTCTTTAATACTATCAGAAATGATTTTCGCAGCTAATACACCATTCGTCATACCCCATGTATTATAACCTAGTCCTATATACATGCCATCTTTTATTTTACCAATATATGGCATATAGTCAGGCGTCATAATATCCACATTACTATACTGCATTATAATATTTTTTTTATTTAATTTAAAAATTTGTTTGACTCTTTTAAAGTGATATGCATCATTTTGCTTAACTGAAGTATTATGGCTTTCTGATAAACAAATTTGGTAAATACCAGTTTTATCTTTATAAAATCTTGTTGAATAAGTACCATCAGAACTAATACAATTATATTTTGAATAATTATTTACTTTACTTATTAACATATATGATTTTTCCATATATGATTTAAGTGGTAAAAAGAAAGGATATAGAAAAAAAGGATAATGACACGCTAAAACAACGTTTTTAGCAGTTATATGGTACTTTTGACTATAACATATATAAGAATTATCTTTTTTTTCGATTTTTAATATTTTGGTATTTTCATAGATAGGTATTTTTTTGATAAGAAAATTGTATAAACCATTTAAATATTTTAAAGGATGAAAGATAAAAGTATCATCAACGTAAAAAGATTTATATGATGTTATTTTAAAAGGTAATTGTCCTTCTTTAATGTTAATATGATTATCTTTTAAAAAGTTTTTTTCTTTTATTAAAGGTTCTACTTCTTTTTTTGTATTCGCAAATATATATGAAGGAACACATTCTAAATCACAGTCTATTTTTAAGGTTTTTATAATATTAGTAAGTTCTTGCATAGCGTCTTTTTGAGATTGTAAATATAACTTAGCTTTCTTTGCATCTTTTATTTTCGTGTAAACTCTACCTTGTAAATAGGTGATTTTTGCTGTAGTATTTAAAGTTACACCATGACCATATCTACTAGCATCAACAACACATATATTACTTGTTTTTAAATAATAGGCTGTCGTTAAGCCGGTAATACCAGCGCCAATTATTAATGTATCAACACTTATATTTTGGTCTAGTTGTTTTATCTTTCTATCTTTTTCATCTTTATTCCAAATACTCATAATATCACCATTTTTATTTTTGACACATAAACAATGTTTATACAAAAAGTTCTTTTTTTTTAAAAAGTTCATATATTTAAGTGTACAGAAAGGAATGATTTAATAAATATGGAAACACTTAAAGTTTCATCAAAATCTAATCCCAATAGTGTTGCTGGGGCACTAGCCAATGTCTTTCGTGAAAAAGGAAGTGTCGAAGTGCAAGCTATAGGTGCTGGAGCATTAAACCAAGCTATAAAATCAATCGCTATTGCAAGAGGATTTGTGGCACCAAGTGGTAAAAATTTAGTTTGTATTCCTGCTTTTACGGATATAACCATCGAAGGGGAAGAAAGGACTGCTATTAAATTAATTGTTGAGGCTAGATAGCCTTTTTTCTTTATTTTTTTAGAAAGATGTGCTAAAATGATAATGAAAAGAGGAAAAGATATGGAAAATAAAAGTGAAAATTCTGGTCTATATTTTTTAATTGGTATTATTTTAGTATCAATCGGATTATTTCTACTTACACAAAATACAGTTGTAACAATGCAGTGGTATACATGGATGTTTGGTTCCTTTAGACTTGCAACAGGACTTATTTTAGTACCTTTTATTATTGGAATAATTATGTTGTTTTTTAATTCTAAATCTATAATTGGTAAAATTGTAACGATGATTGGTTTAATAATTATTGTTGTAACGATTATTATGAGCATCAATATTGTCTTTAAACAAACAAGTTTATATAATTTTATTATTATGATTGGTATGATAGCAGCAGGTAGTGGCTTGTTACTTAGATGGTATTTTAAAAGAAAAAAATAAGAAACATCGTTTTTCATAAAACGATGTTTTTATTTAATCAACTAGATATTTATTTTTATCGAGCATATAATTATGATTTACTTCATAATCAGTTAACGCTCTATCATATGTTCTTACGGAATATATGCTGCCATTAAACCATTCCCCACCAATACGATTTGCATAAGGATTACCACCTAAAACGAACCAAGTATTATTTAATGGTTT
>CANQDH010000105.1 GCA_947591565.1 uncultured Bacilli bacterium
TTTTCTAAGGTTTCTTTGGAATTAATAGAATTGATTTTCTTATGGATTTCAATTTTAATTTCTTCATCAGCAACATACGAATCAGGAATAAAGGTTTCAATGTTAAGAAGTGGCTGAGCATCCGATGAAATTTCTTTCTTTTCTTTGCCATTTAATCTTTCAACTTCTTCATTTAACATATTCATAAACATATCAATTCCTACACTTGCAACAAAACCTGCTTGCTCGGATCCAAGTATATCACCTGCACCCCTTATAGATAAATCTCTCATAGCTACAGATAATCCACTTCCCAGTTCTGTAAAATCTTTAATAGCATTTAATCTTTTTGTAGCAACATCGGATAAAATTTTACCTTTATTGTACATCAAATAACAATAAGCAATCTTATCACTTCTACCTACTCTTCCGCGTATTTGATATAATTGGGCAAGGCCGTACCTATCAGCATCATAAATGATTAAAGTATTAACACTTGGAATATCAATACCTGTTTCAATAATGGTTGTGCAAAGTAATATATCATACTCTTTATTTATAAATTTAAGCATAACTTCTTCTAGTTTATTTTTTTCCATTCGCCCATGAACATATGTAATTCTAGCATTTGGCACTAATCTATATAGTTCATCTTTTTTAGCTTCCATTGTTTCAATGTTATTATATAAAATAAAAATTTGACCATTTCGCGCTAATTCTTTATATATGGCGTCTTTTATAATTTGTGTATTTTCGCTTAAAACATAAGTTTGAATAGGATAGCGGTTCACAGGAGGCGTTTCTATCAAAGATAAACTCCTGATTCCTGATAAAGACATTTGAAGCGTTCTTGGGATAGGGGTTGCTGATAAAGTTAAAACATCAATATTTTCTTTATATTTTTTTATCTTTTCTTTATGTGTTACCCCAAAACGTTGTTCCTCATCAATAACTAAAAGTCCTAAATCTTTAAAGACAACATCCTTTCCAAGGATTCGGTGTGTTCCAATTAATAAATCAATTTTACCTTTACTTAAATCATCTATAATTTCCTTAACTTTTTTACTACTAACAAACCTATTAATCATGGCGATATTAACAGGAAAAGACTTAAAACGTTCCAAAGCATTTTTGTAATGTTGGTCAGATAAAATCGTCGTCGGACATAAAATAGCCGTCTGTTTTCCTGACATTATGGCTTTAAATATTGCCCTAAAAGCCACCTCTGTTTTACCAAAGCCAACATCACCACATAAAAGTCTATCCATTGGTTGCTCTTTTTCCATATCCTGTTTTATCTCTTTGATAGCCTTTAATTGATCAGATGTTTCTTCAAAAGGAAATTCACTTTCAAAAAGAACTTGATTTTCATCATCTTGTTTAAATTTAAAACCTTTACTTGCTTCTCTTTTCGCATAAAGTTCTAATAACTCATGCGCCATTTCTTGTACCTTAGCCTTTACTTTTAATTTAATTTTACTAAATTCATTTGTACCTAATTTACTAAGTTTTGGAACTAGTGCATCACTATTAGAATATTTACTAATAATATCAATTTTTTCAACAGGAACATATAATTTGTCACCACCATCATATTCAATATGAAGATAGTCTTTCCTAACACCTTGTTTTTCAAGGGTTTTAATACCAAGATATCGGCCTATACCATTAAAAGAATGAACAACATAATCACCAATATTTAATTTAGTTATATCTCTTATTTTACTTCCTATTTTAAAATTAGATTTATAATTATAATTGTTTTTATGACCTAGAAGTTCTGTTTCAGATATACAAATATAATCATTTATGCGAAATCCACAATTAATTTTTTTAATTATGAGATTTACTTTTTTATCAAAAATTTGCTTTTCATTCGTTACAACAAAATCGACATTATCTATTTCGTCTATTAATTTGTTCATAATGTATTTACTACTAACACAAACAATTATTTTATTATGTATAAGCATTTTCTTTAATTGATTTCCTATTTCTTTAGGCTTTTTAAAATTTAATTCAACATTAGAAGAATTATAAGTATAATTACTTTTACCATGTTCTAAAATACTAAAGTTATAATAATTAGGTATTTCAACTTCTTCCAAAGAAAACATAAATTTAATGGTCTGATTTGGATACATCTCTTTACTATAATTATTTATTTCTGTTTTTAATAATTCATAATTAGCTTGTATTTCATCGATATTATTGTAAATAATAATCCCATTATTTACATAATTAAAAAGATTGACGACTTTTGTATATTTTGGTAAATTATATTGTTTTTTTACTATATCATCACTTAACTCTATTTTTTTATGAGAATCGTCAAGTAAAAATTCGGTGTTAGCATAAATGACAACATTTTGTAAATTATCTATTGTTAATTGGGAATCAATATTAAAACTTTTAATAGTATCAATTTGATTACCCCAAAACTCAATTCGAATGGGTACCTTAGAAGAAATAGGAAAAATATCAACAACATATCCTCTAACAGCATATTCGCCTGTTTTATTTACAACAGTTTGTCGTTCGTAACCAGATGACGCTAAAAAAACAATTAAATCGTTTATATCTATTTCATCATTAATTTTTAAAGTTAAAATATTTTTTTGATATACATCTTTTTGTGGAAGAAATCGTAAAAAACCCATTAAATTCGTTATAACAATTTTTTTATCACTATTTAATAGATCATTTAAAGTCTCTAACCTAGTATTTTTTAATTCTGGAGAGATGGCAAGCGCTTCACTTGTTAAAAAATCATCCATAGGAAATAGTAAACAATCTTTTGTATAATTAGATATACTTTGATAAAAGATGTTAGCATCATATAATGAATTACACACTAAAAGAATAGATTCATTTTTATTTATAAATCTACTATATACATAAAGAGCTCTCAATTCATTTGATAAACCTACTTGATTTACTTCCTC
This sequence comes from uncultured Bacilli bacterium, assembly GCA_947591565.1. Taxonomy (GTDB): domain Bacteria; phylum Bacillota_I; class Bacilli_A; order RF39; family UBA660; genus UMGS1045. The sequence continues at coordinate 2,925 of CANQDH010000105.1, forward strand.
ATAGTTAAATAAATCTGTTATAAATTTCATAAGTATCACCTAATTATATTTATTCATTAAATCAGCAACGGGCATACTAAAAATATTATCGATTATATCTCGGGTTTTGCTATAATTTTGACTTAAAATTTGGAGGTCATCCTCATTTAATTTACCAAGAACAAAGTCTTTCATATCGATATTTTTATTATTTGATATACCAATACGAAGTCTTTTATAGGCATTACTTTTTAAATTTAGTTCAATATTTTTAAGACCATTATGTCCGCCGGAACTTCCTTTACTTCTAAGTCTTATTTTGCCTACTTCTAAGTTTAAATCATCACTTATAACAAGGATATCATCTAATTTTATATCAAAATAATTAACAAAATCTCTTACAACTTCGCCAGATAAATTCATATATTTTTGAGGTTTTAGATATATTACCTTTTCATTATTTTGTGAAAACATCGTATAAAGTCCATCAAATTTTTCTTTATCAAAATTTTCTCCTTTTGATTTTACATAATCATCTAAAACCATAAAACCAACATTATGTCTTGTCTTTTCATAAGCTTTACCAGGATTACCAAGACCAACAACTAATTTTGTCATAATTATTTCTCCTTTTTGTGATATTCAGCATATACTATATTTTTA
>CANQDH010000106.1 GCA_947591565.1 uncultured Bacilli bacterium
TTCATAAACATGCTGTTATTAAGACAAAGTGTTGCTTTATAATAATTACTATAATTGGTTTTAAGGGTTTTACACTGTTTTATATAAATATATATAATAATTGGTGAAAATATGATGAGAATAATAAAATTAATACTAAGACCGGAATGATAAAAAACAAGTCCTTCATTTTTATATGAAAACTGGATATTTAATAAATAAAGAAAACCTCCTAATATAATACTTGCTAAATATAGAAAAAGCATATTTTTAGAAGTATATTTGATATTTTTATAACCGAAAGAAACTAAAATCATGATAAAACTTATCAAAAATTTGATGATAAATAGTTCTAAAGAATTCAGTTTTAAAAATAAAAGGAAAAGACTAAGTCCACCTAAAAAGGCACCGAATAGTATGCGATTAATATGCACATTTCTTTTTAAAATGATAGATACACTTAAAAGAAGAAGAAAATCAAAAGCAAAATTAAGGATTAATAAAAGATCTATATATATTTTCATATCATCACCAAAATTATTATAAAAAAAAAGACACCATAGTTTGTGTCAAATTTTAGTTTAAAATTAAAATTTTTAAAAGCCTCTTTTTCTAAGGAAAGCAGGTATATCTGTATCACTACTATCTGAATCATCAGATGTATCATCATTATCTTTATATTGTTCTCTTCTTCCATATGAATGATAAATTGGTTCAGATTCTTCTTCAAAACCTGTAGCTATAACCGTAACAATAAATTCATCGGTTAAATTTTCATTGATAATAGCTCCCCAAATAGTATCAATATCTGTATTAGCTGCAGCTTTTATAGTGGCAACAGCATCATTAACATCAACTAAAGACAAATTAGGGCCACCTGTAATATTAATAATAGCCTCCGTTGCACCATTAATACTTGTTTCAAGAAGTGGACTAGATACAGCTTGTTTAGCTGCATCGACAGCTTTATTTTCACCAACACCAATACCAATTCCAATTAAAGCACTGCCTCTTTTTTGCATAACCGTTTTAACATCAGCAAAATCGAGGTTGACAAGTCCTGGTACAGCAATTAAATCAGATATTGATTGAACACCACGACGTAAAACATTATCAACTTCTTTAAAGGCGTCTAATAAAGGTGTTGCTTTATCGATAATGTCATTAAGTTTATCATTAGGTACGATAATTAAAGTATCGACATGTTTCTTTAACTCTTCAATACCAGAAAGAGCCTGTTCCATTCTTCTTTTTCCTTCAAATGAGAATGGTTTAGTAACAATACCAACTGTTAAAGCACCCATTTCCTGAGCAATTGACGCGATAACAGGGGCAGCACCGGTACCAGTTCCACCACCCATTCCGCATGTTACAAAAATCATATCAGCGCCTTCAAGTGTTTGTTCAATCTCATTTTTAGATTCAAGGGCAGCTTCTTTTCCAACACTAGGATTAGCGCCAGCTCCAAGACCATTAGTAAGTTCTGTCCCAATTTGGATTTTTGTAGGTGCTAAAGAAGTTTTTAGGGCTTGTGCATCAGTATTGGCAACAATAAATTCAACTCCTTTAACCCCTGACTCTATCATTCTATTAACAGCATTGCAGCCTCCACCACCAACACCGATTACTTTTATTTTAGCTACTTGATCCATTTCTAATTCGTTCATATATATCCTCCTTATTTACCTAGAAAATATCCAAAGACTTTTCCAAGCATTTCCTCATTAGCGTTATTTCGAATTTTTTTAGAAGATTCATCCTCTTCTGTTATCATAGAATAGTTATGTCCTCTAAGTTTCAATTTATTTATAAAATATATGATATTACCAATAACTGTTGAATATTTATTATTTCTTACACCAACTAATTTAATATTGCCAACAGCTACATCACCTAATATCTCAGATGCAACCATTTTGATTTGTGGTAGCGAACTTGTACCACCTGTAAGTATTATATACTGAATTTCTCTATTTGTTAAGTTATGCATTTGTTCTTTAGCTAAAGTTATAATTTCTTCAACCCTCGACATAACAATTTCTGATACTTCAAGCTGACTTACCTTTTTCGTTTCACCATAAATATCAACAACTTCTTTAAATTCATTTGCTCTAGCATAATTCTTATGAGCAATAACAAATGTCTCTTTTAATTTTTTAGCAACACTTGCATCGACCTTATACATATAAGAAATATCATTGTCAATATTTTTACCACCATACTGGATAATAGCATTTTTAACAGGTATTCCTTTATTATAAAGTGTAATAGATGTAATTTCAGACCCCATATTGATAATAGCTCCAACTTGTTTATCTATCATGTCATTTCGAAAAGTTGATATGTCGCCTATACCATTTGTAGATATGTCAATAACCTCAACACCGATACTTTCAATCAAATTGACAACAGAATAAATATTTTTAGATGGAACAGTTACCAAAATGCCTCGCATTTTAAGCATTTTTCCAGCCATACCTTTAGGATCTTTGACAGAATCTAAATCATCTACTTTAAAGTCTATAGGAATAAGCGAAACCATTTCTCTATTTGGACCTATTTTACTTTTAGCAATTTTTTCCAAAAGATTAGAAATATCATTTCCATCAACAATACCATTAGCGCCTTCAATCGTAGCACTACCTTCTACCATAATATAATCGGAAAAATAACTAGGTATGGTAGCTATCACTTTTTTAATCTTCATACCTAGCATTTGTTCTACTTCATTAAAAGCTTCTTTGATAGAAATAGATGCTTCGCTTAGATTTGTTATAACACCTTTTTTTATCCCCATGGATTTTACTGATGATGCAGCAAGCAAATTAAGTTTATTTTTATATAGTTCAAAAACGACAACTTTCATCGTATCTGAGCCAATATCAACACTTGTATAAATATGCCTCACTTTATCATCTCCTATAGTCTTACCATAATTATACTATATCTTAAGTAAAAAAAAAAGAGAAATTTTTAATTTTTCTCTTTTCTTATTCAAAAATATCGAAATTTCCTATTTCTGTTTCGATTTCTTCTTTCGAAAAACCCTTTTGATATAATTGTTTATACATTTTTAAAGATAATTCTTTGCCACTATATTTTTTGGCTAATTTATTATATAATTTAGAACATTCTTTTTTTAAAATATCAGCATTATTTTGACTATCTACATAAGAATCAATGTTAAAATCCGTATAACCATTTGTTTTAAGTTCTAAAGCTAACCTTTTTTTTAAAATAGATTTGGAATATTTATGATTTGTTTTTAGTTTTTTTTGAACGAATTTTTTTATTTTATCATCAAAAACACTTTGGTCTCCCGACTTTTGCAGTTGAACTAAATTTAAATTCACACTTTGACCTTATTATATAAGGTTTTAATTTTGTCAATTT
>CANQDH010000107.1 GCA_947591565.1 uncultured Bacilli bacterium
AAAAGTGAAGCATCTATTAGATATGGTAAAGGATTAAATTATGAATATACAAAAGAAGCTTTATTTAGAGCTTGCCACTTACTTGAAAAATATGCAGGGGCTAAAATTTTAAAAGATATTGTTATGTATGACAATATAGAAAAAGAAGATAAAAAAGTTGAATTTACCGAAGATGATATTAATAAAATGTTAGGTATTACAATTAGTCATGAAGATGTTAAAACTGAATTAAATAGACTTGATTTTCCATTTAAAATCGAAAATGATAAATTTATGGTAACTATTCCTAAACGAAGATTAGATATTGATCCAAATATTAATGATATAGCGGAAGAAATAGGACGTCTTTATGGATATCACAATTTGGTTTCAACCTTACCTAAAGTTGCAATCAGAAAAGGCGGATATGTTGGTGATGTTAAATATCGTAAAATGATATCTAAGCGTCTTAGAAGTATGGGACTAAATGAAACAAAAACATATACACTTGTTTCACCTGAAATGTCTAACTTATTTAATTATGAAAATAAAGAAAAAGTTATTCTTCCAAATCCTATGAGTACCGAAAAAAGTGTTGTTCGAACAAGTTTAATACCATCATTATTAAATGTATACGATTATAATAAAGCAAGAAAAGTAAATGATATTTGTCTTTATGAAATAAGTAAAACATATGATAAAGAATATAATGAAGATATTAAGATTGCCATTTTAATGGAAGGTAATTATTTAAATAGTAACTGGCAAAAAGAAAATATTAAAGTTGATTTTTATGTTTTAAAAGGTATTATCGAAAATCTATTAACTTATTTAGGTTTTGAAAATAGATATACTTTTAGTGTAGGTAATATTCCTCAGTTGCATCCTGGTATAAGTGCTGTGATATCACTTGATAAGGAACCAATTGGAATTATGGGAAGAGTTCATCCATCACTAAAAAAAGATTACATTTATGTTGCTGAAGTATCGATGACAAAGTTAATGAAAAAGATTAAACCTTTAAAATATAAAGAACCATCTAAATATCCAGTTGTTAAAAAAGATTTAGCTTTTATTGTAGATAAGAATATGCCAAGTGAAGAATTAGAAAAAATTATGAAAAAGGCTGCTGGTAAAACTTTAATAGATATTGATGTTTTTGATATCTATACCGGAGAACCATTATTAGAACACGAAAAATCATTAGCGTTTACTTTAACATTTAGTGATTCATCTAAAACGCTTACAGATGATGAAATAAATATGATGTTTAATAAAGTAATTGATGAAGTTCAAAAGAAAGCTAAAGCTGTTTTAAGAAATAAATAAAATATAAGTTTGTAGGGGGATGTATAATATGATATGTAATAATGGCGATGAAATGTTTATGAGTATGGCTATGATAGAATCAGAAAAAAGTAGTGATCCAAGTACGAAAGTAGGAGCTGTTATTGTTAAGGAAAATAAGATATTATCTAAAGGTTTTAATGGTGAGCCTAATGGCTTTCCAAAAAGTGAATTTCCTTGGGCAAGGGAAGGTGAATATTTAGAAACAAAATATCCATTTGTTTGCCACGGAGAGTTAAATGCTATTTGTAATTATATGGGATCAAAAGATGATTTAAAAGGAGCTAAAATATATGTAACTTTATTTCCTTGTAATGAATGCGCTAAATTAATTATACAATCAGGGATAAAAGAAGTTATTTATGAAAGTGATAAATACGCTCATTCGGAAAGTACCATAGCATCTAAAATGATGTTTAATAAATGTCATATTACATATAGACAAGTTTCATTTGAAAAAGAAGAAAAACCAAAAGTAAAAGTAAAATAAATATTTAATAAGAAAATATACTAGGTATTTTCTTTTTTTTATTGTGAAGTAATAGAATACAAAAAAGAGAAAAAATAATTTTTCCTCTTTTTATATTTCTTGAATTTTTAAAAAGTTCGTTGCATGTTTTTCAGATCTTGGGAATCCGCCAGTTATGATAACGACATCTTTATCTTTTAAGTTTAAAGTTTCTTTAGCAACTTTAACAGCATTATTGATAACTTCATCAGTTGTATCATAAATAGGTAATATTGTTGGAATAACACCATAATTTAAAGCAAGTGAACGAGCAATTTGTTCATTAGGACAAGCAGCTAAGATAGTACTTTGTGGTTTTAAATTACTAATCATTTTAGCTGTTGAACCACTAATAGTTGCAGCAACAATAGTTTTAACATCTAACAAATTAGCACTTTCTACAACATTATGTGCAATAGTTGTTGTAATGGTTTCTTCAAATGCATCATCAAATTTGTAATCATAATCATAATATTTTTCTGTATTTTCACAAATGTTTGCCATGTATCTAACAACATCAACAGGAAATTTACCCATCGTTGTTTCACCAGATAACATAACAGCATCTGTTCCGTCTAATACAGCGTTTGCAACATCACTAACTTCTGCTCTAGTAGGTCTAGCACTTTTTTTCATAGATTCAAGCATTTCTGTTGCAACAACACACGTTTTTCCAAATTCACGGCATCTTCTAACAATCATTTTTTGGAAAATAGGTAATTGTTCAAGTGGAACTTCGACACCTAAATCACCACGTGCAACCATGATTCCATCACTTACTTCAATAATAGAATCTAGATTATCAACACCAGTTGTACTTTCTATTTTAGCAATTATTTGCATATCTTCTCTTCCACATTGTTTTAAAATTTCTCTTGCTTCTAAAACATCTTCTTTAGTAGAAACAAATGAAAGGGCTAGGAAATCACCTTCATGTTCACAAGCAAAAATAATATCTTCTCTATCTTGCTCACTAATAAATGGTATATCTAGATGAACACCAGGAACAGCTAAACTTTTCTTATTTCCTAAAGTACCACCATTGATAATTTGACCAGTAATACCATCATCTTCTTTTGATATAACTTCAATTTTCATAAGCCCATTTTCAAGTAAAATAACATCTCCAGGTTTTAAACCATTAAGAGCTTGAGGATGGTTAACTGAAAATCTTTCTGCATTACCAAGAACATCTTCTTTAACAATGCGGATAGTTTTACCTTCAACAAGTTTAATTTCATCATTTTCAAGCATACCATTTCGAAATTCAGGACCTTTTGTATCATATAGAATAGCTATATGTTTTCCTGTTCTTTTTCTAACTTCGTGTACAGCTGTTAAAACTTTTTGTTTTTCTTCGCTAGTTGCATGTGAGAAATTAACACGTGCAACATTCATACCAACATTGACCATTTGTTCCATGACATCAGGATCATAACTAGATGGACCAATGCTACAAATAATTTTTGTTTTTTTCATTAAAAATACCTCCTCATAAACAAAAT
>CANQDH010000108.1 GCA_947591565.1 uncultured Bacilli bacterium
ATTATCAATACTAACGGTTTGTAATCGTTCGTTATTTTTAATAATCGTATAATCGTACCTTGTAATACCCTCTTTAGGCGTTATAGTGACAATTATATCTTTATTAGTTATATTGTCAGTTTGATTAATATTAAATACCGAATAATTATCACTCATATATACGCCTCCTATTCAAAAATATCTTTAAGTGTATCTATACCTCTCGATAAAATTTTGTGATAAATGTTTGGCATGCCTTTATTTAAAATAAATTCGCCATCGACATCACCATTTTCAAGTAAACCTTTTTGTTTATATGCAAATATTTCATTAAGTTTAATAATATCACCATCAAAACCATCTATTTCACATATACTCGTTATCTTTCGTCTACCATCGCTTAATCTTTCAATGTGAATGACGATATCAATCGCATTTTCAATATATTCACGGATAGCCTTGATAGGTATTTCCATACCTGCCATCAAAATCATTGTTTCAAGTCTATTTAAAGAGTCAAGTGGACCATTAGCGTGTAGCGTTGTTAAACTACCGTTATGTCCTGTATTCATAGCCTGTAACATGTCAAAGGCTTCTTTACCACGAACTTCTCCAACAATAATGCGATCAGGTCGCATACGAAGAGAGTTAATAACTAAATCACGAATAGTTACCTCCCCTTCCCCTTCATAATTGGTAAGCCTTGTTTCAAGGGAAATAACATGTTTTTGTTTAAGTCTTAATTCGGCTGCATCTTCGATAGTAATGATTCTTTCATCGCTATCTATAAAGGAAGATAAAACATTTAAAAGAGTTGTTTTACCAGAACCTGTACCACCACATATAATAATATTAAGTTTAGCCTTAACACAAGCTTCTAAAAATCTTGCCATATATGGTGTAAGGGCACCACTTCTTAAAAAGTCATATATATTGGCCAGTTCTTCTTTAAACTTACGGATAGTAAGAATAGGTCCCTTTAGAGAAAGTGGTGGTATAACCGCATTTAATCTAGAGCCATCAGCAAGACGCGCATCAACCATAGGATTAGATGTATCAATGGTTCTACCAAGTGGTTGAATAAGCCTTTGAATAGTCCTAATAATATGGTCTTTATTAATAAAAGAAATACTTGTATCACGGACAACTTTACCATCAATTTCAACATATATTTCATCAGGTGCATTAACCATTATTTCTGTAATATTTTTATCATCTAAAAGTTCACTGATAGGACCATTTCCATTTATTTCATTATCGATTAAATTGTAAATATAATTTCGTTCAACGTTAGATAAATCATAACCACTTAAAGTTGTATCAATTTCATTTTTGACAAATTCATCCATGGTACCAGTATGATTAATATTATTATCGATAAGATTTTGAATAATTTTATTTCGTAATTCATCTAATAATACTTTATTAGAAAAGGCATTATAATCGTCCTCAATTTCTTCATCATTAAAAATTTCAACATCAAATTCTTCGACAAATTTCTTTTTAGCCATATTCTAATCCTCATCTTTCGTTTCTTTTATTAAATCATCAACCATCTCATCAAAAACTTTAATCGTTTTTTTATGTTTTTTCATAATTTTATTATCAAGAACAAGTATTTTACCATCTAAAATATATTTATCAATATTTTTTATATAAAAAGAATTAGGGATAATATAATCAATATCACTTTTAATGATATTTTTAATATCATAAGTACTAAAATAATCTTTTAATTTTTCATTTGATTCATTCAAAATAATCTTGTAATTATCTTGCTGCATATCTTTATGAATAGAAATCATCGATTTTATATTTTTTAAATTAGCTGGGTTATTATTAATAACATATAATATCCTATCACTATAATCGAAGGTCATTAAATTAATATCACTTAATATATGATTGGTATCAATAACAATTATTTGATACTTCATTTTGGCTTTTCTTAGTAAAACACTAATGTATTTGACATTAATTTTTGATGCAAGACGGGGATCAATAGGTGCACATAAGACATCAATATTGTTATTATAAGCCATAACATAATCATCTATGAAAGTGAATCGGTTATTTGTCATATCATCGATAGCTGTAAAAATATTTTTGTTATTGTCCATATTTAATGATAAACCAACAACACCACTAAATAAATCTAAATCAATAATTAACGTTTTATAGTTCTTTTTAGCAAAAGAACCGGCTAAATTAAGGGCTGTTGTTGTTTTACCAGAACCACCTTTAACAGATGTTACTGTGAATACTTTAGCTTTTCTAATTGCCATATATTTCACTCCTTTTTAATTGTAATGTTATCATTTATTTTATAACCTTTATATGTTAAGTTAATAGTTTTCATGTTTTTTAAAAGATTAGGAAATAAACCAGTATATTGTTTTGATATTGTTATAGTAATTATTCCATTTTCGATTATGATGTTATCAATTTTCGTATCGCTTGTATTTTTATTTATTAAATTAATAATACGTTTCCTATCAGGTTCTTTTTTTAATTCATCTTTGATAATCGTTTTGATGACATTTTGTAATTGTTTTTTTTCTAAAGATAATTTTCCTAAGTCCATAATCATACAAACAAGTAAGAGGATAATAGGTATCACAATAATAAATATGGCAAGGGTTTGACCTTTATTATTCATTATAAATGGTCCTTTTAGCTTTTATGAGATAATTTTTTCCTATGATATTATTTAAGCCTGGCGTTTTAACATTTACTTTATTTTCTAAAATGATAGTTGTATAATTATAATCTCTTTCGTAAGTAACATTGATATTTTTTTTCGTAATATAGTTTTCTAATGTTTTATCATTATTTTGATATAACTCTATAACTGTATCTAATTCGTTTTCTAATTCATACTTTTGGACAACAATATTTCCAATATCTATCATAGCTAGTAAAATAAATACTAAAACTGGCATAATCAATATAAATTCAACAAGCGCTTGCCCTTTACTATCTTTCATCCTATCACTTATCCCATACTATAAATAGTATATCAAAAATTTGCTCTATAAACAATATTTTATATGAATTATTCAAAAATTTACTGGATAAAATGAAAAAATTTAAATGCTCTATAAAATAGAAAACTTATATAAGTTTACTGGGTGCAAATAAAATCAATTATATATAAAAGATTGAGAATTTTTTCTCAATCTTTTTAAGAACTATTTTACTAATAATAATATATCAAAGTTATTTTAGCGTATCCATTACCACTATTACCTATTATAGTACCATTACCATCATAATTTGGCATTTCACTATCACCAGCAATCATGATAGGATTATCAAATACATATCCACTATAATGGAATGG
>CANQDH010000109.1 GCA_947591565.1 uncultured Bacilli bacterium
ACTATATCTTCTATAACTTGATAATTAACAGAATGCGGGGTACAAACATTTTGTTTTTTTCTTTTGGCCCAGTAATTACAATTACCATAAATTCTATGGACTAAGCCATCTTTTTGTGTTTTTTGTAAATGGTTTCTAAAGCCCATTGTATGATGACATTCTTTGCAATAAATAAGGCCTCTTAACAAAAGTTTATCTGTTATACCATTTCCTTTAAGACCTCTATTTTTATTACTTTGAAACATTTTTTGAACTAAATCAAAAGTTTCTTTATCAATGATAGGTTCTACAGCCCCCTCAGCAACAATCCAATCATAAGGTTTTGTATGAACAATCTTTTTAGATTTATAATTTACCTTTTTATTTCGGCACTGCGTTAAATTACCAATATAAGTTGGATTTTTTAAAATACTATCAACTGTTCTTGTTGACCATACTCCAAAATGAACATTTTCTTGCCCTAGTTTCATATTCTTATACATACTTGGTGTTTTAATGTGCTCCCCAGTTAATTTATCACAAATTGTTGTTAAACTATTACCACTTATAAACATATCAAATATTTTTTGTACGATACTAGCTGATTCAGGATCTATTTCAAGTTTATGTTTATCGTCTTTCGTTTTTTTATAGCCAAAAGGTGTATAACAACCAACAAATAACCCATTTCTTTTTTTTGTATAAAGTGAACTTCTTAACTTATTTGATATATCTTTAACATACATATCATTAAATGCACTTTTGAATACCAACATATCATTTGCTGAGTTATTGCGATTAAAAGTATCTACACCATCATTTACAGCTACATATCTAATATTGTGTTCTGGAAAATATCTTTCTACATAATAACCAAATTCGATATGATCACGCCCAAGTCTCGATGTATCTTTTGTAATAATCATATTAATCTTTTTTTCTTCACAATCTTTAATCATACGATTAAAGCCGGCTCTATCAAATGTAGTTCCTGATACACCATCATCAACATACTCATCAACAAATAATAGGTTATTATCTCTAATATAATTTAATAATAAATCTCTTTGTGTCGAGATACTACCACTTTCACCTAATTTTTCATCTTCTCTAGATAATCTTAAATATATTCCTACCTTATACGTTGTATCTGTTATCATAACTATCTAGTCTATAAGTTTGAGATTATACCGGTATTTAGGCTATTATTCTCACAAATGTTAAACTCTTTATCTAGAAAAGAAAGCAAAAAGGTGCTGATTAATTCATTAAATATCATACCTGCCTCATCAAATATGTTATTTACTTTATATTTCTTTTTCATAGGACACCTCTATAAATGTATATGTCCTAACTTTGTAATTATTTTGTAAAATATTGTTGCTTATAATTTGTAATAATTAAAACAATTAAAATATGTATAATTATTTCTTCTTATTTTTTTATAAGTTTATTTTCTTAAATAACACTATATCATATGTTTTAAATTTGCCCATTAAATAAATAGTTCGAAATAAAAATTTATTCCGAACTATTTTAGTATCATTATTTATAATTTTTTCACTTATTTTTTTAATTATTATGTAAATTAGAATTGACTATTTTAATTATTCTTTCTAATTCATCAGGATCATCCAACTCAACTATTTCATCGTTTTCTAATTTGCCATACATAATATTTGCATTATTATTTATATCTACTAAATACACATATATATTTCCATTATCATTAAATTGATCTACAACACTATATTCATTATCATCTGCTAGCACCAAAATATTACCTTTTTCAAACATAATTTGCCTCCTATCTGCTTTTTTCTACATAATCATCAGGTTGCCTCATATCATAATATTCTGGATCAGTATCCGCCATATCATAAAATTCTGCAGTTGCATTATTATATTTTTTTCTATGTTTAAGGAATTGAGAAAAACTTCCTGCAGTTGCAACCAAAGTTCCCCACATAGCAGGTGTAAATGTACCTAAATATTCTTTAAGTGCATCAAAAGAATTTAATGCTTGAATTTCAGTTTGAATTGCCTGGTTTGCATCAACTCCTGAAAAATGTGTAGCAACCACTAATCCAGTAAAACAAATACCTGAAACAATAGCATATATACTTTTCTTTTTACGTTCCTCAGACAAAGTATTAATAATTTGTTTAATTTTTAACCTTCTTTTTGATTCATATTGTGCTGCGACTAAATTCATATGATCTTTTTCATTTTCATTCATATTTTAACCTCCTAAATACTATTACAAATACATTAAACCCCCCCACCCGCCCCCCCTCGACTTTTGTCAAGGGAATGTTATATTAGGCTAAAAAAATTTTACTTTTTTAGATAATAATATTATTTAGACTATCAAAAAGTTCCTTCTCTAAAATTGTAGTGTTTATTATAACTACCTTTAATATCTCTTCCTAGATTATAACTTTTTTCAGTTTTAATAATATCAATATCAGTATTAAGCATATATGCTTTCTTTTCTCTTTTATTATGTTATCTAATTTGCACTAAATCATTTAAAAGATAAATTCACTTCTAAATATTGCATAATTCATTATATCATCCTCTCTTTCTTAAAAATAAAAAGAATACGTTTTTCCGCATATTCTTCTTATTTTTGTAAAATATTAATTATGGATATAACTTTAAATATATTTAATTTTTAAAGTTGCGTACTTTGGTGAGTTATAACATAAACACCATCACTATTTCGTAATATAATTTGTTCATGATTATTAACTTTGTTTTTTAAAGCAACCTTAAAATTATCACCTTTTTTATACGCTACTTCAACATCATATATATAACTATCTTCATTATTTATGATTTCTAGTTCCCCTTTTATATTATAACCATCTGATTTCTCAATATTCTTTTTTAATTGTTTTAAAACATCCTTTTCATCAGTTTTTTTACATCCAGTCAAAAAGAAACAACCACATAAAATTAAACTAAATAAAATTAATTTTTTCATTTTTTCACCTCATAATTAATTTCATTTAATTATATTATTTTTAAAATAAATATATGTATATTTTATACTTTTTGGTTAATATTAGTAATAAAGAAAGGAGCAAAATATGGAAACTTTACAAAAAATTTGTTTAGTACTAACAATTATAGGTGCTATAAATTGGGGATTAATTGGTTTTTTTGATATAGACCTAGTGGCTACTATCTTTGGAGATTATACCTTAATGTCAAGAATTGTTTACATTCTTGTAGGATTTGCAGGTCTAATTAATATAGGTATATTATTTAATCACATAAGTTCAGAAAAATAACCTCTTTTTT
>CANQDH010000110.1 GCA_947591565.1 uncultured Bacilli bacterium
ATGCATTATACTACTAATACATATGTTTGTAAATGTTTTCTTGATAATAAAAGAAAATTCCTAATATATAAAAAAAAACAGAAATTTCTGTTTTTTTAACCATTTTAATATTGTATTCCCCAAACAACATGATGTTTAGCTTTTTTGCCACAGCATACACATTTACCATCAATTAATTCTTCATTTTCTAAAATGCATCTTGATTTACAACCTTTTATTTCTTTGATTTTTTCTTCACATTTTTGACTTCCACACCAATCCGCATGTATAAAGCCAGGTTGTGTGTTAAGAATATTTTCAATATCTTGCATATTATGGGCTGTAAAGGTTAATTCATCTCTTCTTTTTTTAGCACGCATATACATATCATTTTGAATAGTTTCTAGCAAATTTTGGACATATGATACGATTTCAATATCTAAGGATTCTGTTATTTTCTCTCTAGTATCTCTTCTTACGAAAACAATTTTTTGATTCGCGATATCACGATCACCAATTTCAATTCGAATTGGTATACCATTTACTTCGGCTTCAGAGAATTTAAATCCTGGTGATTTATCACTATCATCAAGATATGATGATATACCATTTTTTTCAAGTTCTTCTTTACATTTATTTGCAACTTTAGTAACGATATCTGATGTACCAATAGGTATTATAACAACTTGTTTAGGAGCGATACGTGGTGGTAAGACAAGTCCATAATCATCACTATGAACCATGATTAAACCACCAATCATTCTTGTTGTTGTTCCCCATGATGTTTGATAAGGATAATCTTCTTTATTTTCACGATTAGCATACTTAACGTCATAGGCTTTCGTAAATTTTTGTCCAAAATAATGTGAAGTACCAGCCTGCAATACAACCCCATTATACATTAGTGCTTCATTCGTTAAAGTATATTCAGCGCCTGCAAATTTTTCTTTTTCGGTTTTTTTACCTCTAATAGATGGAATAGCGAGTATTTCGTTATGAAACCAGTTATATATACCCATCATTTGATCAGTTTCATTGATAGCTTCTTCCTTCGTTTCATGAATCGTATGTCCTTCTTGCCATAAAAATTCACGACTTCTTAAAAAAGGTCTTGTTTCTTTTTCCCATCTTAGAACATTACACCACTGATTATATAACTTTGGTAAATCTCTATATGATTTAATATGACTAGCATAATAATCACAAAATAATGTCTCACTTGTTGGTCTTATACATAACTTTTCAGTTAGTTTCTTTTGACCGCCTTCTGTAACCCATGCGACTTCAGGAGCAAAACCTTCAACAAGTTCTCCTTCTTTTTTTAATAAATTTTCAGGTATTAATAAAGGCATTTGACAATTAGTATGTCCAAGTTCTTTAAATTTTTTATCAAGAATTTCTTGCATTTTTTCCCATATAGCATAACCATTTGGTTCAATAACAATACATCCTTTAACTGATGAGTAATCAGCTAAATGGGCAGCCCTTACAATATCGGTATACCATTTTGCAAAATCAACATCTCTTGGTGTTATGGCTTTATTATTCATAAGTTGCCTCCTTTTTATAAGTATTTTAACAAATTTTTTTCAAAGCGTAAATAGTTTTTATTTTAAACTAGCACCAATAAATGAATCAAAAAGAGGATGTGGTCTATTTGGTCTACTTTTAAATTCAGGATGGAACTGACATGCGATAAAATGTTTATGTTTTGGTAGTTCAATGATTTCCATTAAGTTGCGCATAACATTTATACCAGAAAAGACCATACCATGTTTTTCTAGTGTTTCTTTGTAAGCATTATTAAATTCATATCTATGTCTATGTCTTTCTAATATGATATCTGTTCCGTAAGCTTTATAAGCAAGTGTTCCTTGCATTAATTTACATTCATAATTACCAAGTCTTAACGTACCACCCATATCGGTAATTCTTTTTTGTTCTTCCATTAAATCAATAATAGGATTATTAGTATTTGGATCAAATTCTGTTGAAGTAGCGTCTTTTATACCACATACATTTCGCGCAAATTCGATAACCGCAAGTTGCATTCCTAAACATATTCCTAAAAAGGGAACATTTTCTTCTCTTGCATATTTGATAGCTTTTATTTTACCTTCGATACCTCTTGATCCAAAACCACCTGGAACAATAATACCTGCTACATCTTTAAAGACATCTTTGATATTTTTTTCACTTTCAAGTTTTTCAGAATCAATCCATTTAATTTCAACTTTTGTATTATATTTATAACCAGCATGTCTTAAACTTTCAGCAACAGATAAATAAGCATCATGTAATTCTACATATTTACCAACTAAACCTATAGTTATAGTTTTATCAAGATTATTTACTGTATTTACTAGATCTTTCCAATATTTGATATCTATTTTATTTATATTCATTTTAAATTGTTTTAAGATAATTTCATCTATTTTTTGTTCATAAAAATTAAGTGGTATTTGATATATATTTTTTACATCTATAGCTTCAATAACATTTTCCGTTGGAATGGAACAAAACATTGATAATTTCTTTTTAATTGAGTCGTTTAAATGTTCTGGTGTCCTGCAACAAATAGCGTTAGGTTGTATACCCATATTTCTTAAATCTTTAACGGTATTTTGGGTTGGTTTGGTTTTTAGTTCACCAGATCCATATATATATGGTATAAGGGTTGTATGGACAAAGAAAGTATTAGTGTTTCCTTGTTCATATTGAATTTGTCTTAACGCTTCAATAAAGGTAAGAGATTCGATATCACCTACTGTACCACCAATTTCCGTTATTACAATGTCAGCGCCTGATGTTTTACCGGCTTCATAAACTTTTTCTTTAATAAAATCAGTTATGTGAGGAACCATTTGAACGGTACCACCTAAATAGTCCCCTCTTCTTTCTTTTTCAATGACACTTGAATAAATTTTACCACTTGTTATGTTAGAAGTATAATTTAATTCTTCATCGATAAATCTTTCATAATGGCCTAAATCTAAATCTGTTTCACAGCCATCATAGGTTACAAAAACTTCTCCGTGTTGAATAGGATTCATCGTTCCTGGATCAACATTGATATATGGATCAAATTTTTGCATAAATACTTTATACCCACGTGCTTTTAATAATAGGGCAATACTAGAAGCTGTAATTCCTTTACCAAGACCAGATACAACTCCTCCTGTAACAAAAACATATTTTGTCATAAAAAAACACCTCGAAATTCTAGAGAGTTTTCATAGGCTCTCTTAAATTATATCATAAATATTTCATATATCAAATATTTTTAAACAAAAAAAGGAAGAAATT
>CANQDH010000111.1 GCA_947591565.1 uncultured Bacilli bacterium
ATAGCATCTTCTTTCATCCTTATTTCTTCTTCAATATCGATAGATTCTTCTTCATAATTAGCAAGTGTACTATTTAAAGTAAGAAGGAAATTAGATAATTCTTCTTGTTTTTTGTTTAACTCAATCTTCTTTTCATCTAATTCTTTGGTCTTTTGATTATTTTGTTCTATTTTACTTTTAAATTCTTTAATTAATTTTTGATTATAATCAGTAAGTTGTTCAGAAACAGCAACACGATAAATGAAATCTGTAAAATCTTTTGCTCCAAAAGCATATTCAAGATAAGCTGATTCACCATTAGATTTTTGAACAAAATTCATAATATTTTTAATTTCTCTATCTTTTTTAGCAATATCTTCTTTTAATTGTTCTATTTCTTCATTTAAACTAATGATTTGATTATTAAAATCGATAATTTGTAAATTAGCTTGTTTTATCCTATTTTGCGTACTAGCAATTTCTTCTTCTGTTTGTTGTATATTATTTTTATTAGCCTCATAATCAGCCTTATATTGTTCTAGTTCTTTTTCAACATCGCCAAGTGTCTGAGCTTTAGCTGCAACAGAAACAGGCATAACAAAATAAGGAAACAATAGAATGGCTACTGAACAAAAAACTAAAAATTTTCTTACCATATACTTCACTCCTTTAAAGCTTTCCTTACCTTTTTATAATCCGGAAAATATTTTTCGACTAAGTTCCAAAAATTTTTAGAATGATTAAAATAAATTAAATGACTTAACTCATGAATAATAACATAATCTAAACAAGAAAGATCCTCACAAAGTAATAAACTATTAAGTGTAACAGTTTTTGTTTTGATGTTACATACTCCCCATCTAGTCTTCATTTCACGGATTTTTAAGTTTGGAAAAGGAATATTTTCTTCAAATTTTTGATAGTTATATTTAAGACGTTCTAAATATATTTTTTTCATTTCATCTTTATACCATTTATTTAATTTTTTTTCATTTGGTGCATATATAATATTATCTTCAATAGTTACTTGTTTAGCATTTTCATTAAAGATCGTAATATACTCTTTACCAAGGTAACGAAATTGATTAGTTTTCATTAAATGTTTTTGTTTGTTTTGAAGCATTTTAGAAATACTATTTTTATTTTCATCTAAAATTTTTTGAATTTGCTTTTTAGTTGCAAAATAATTAGTATTAACAATAATATTTAAATCATCATCTATCCTTAAATAAGTATTTTTATTATTTTTTTTATTTATAATAACTTTATATACATTATTATTTACTTCAAAAACCATTTTCTAAACTCACCTATCATTAATATTTTAACACAAAAGAAAAAGTTTTTAAATAGTTTAAGAACTTTTTACTAATTTTAAAATGTTTTCATTATCAGATGAAACAATATAAATGAAATAATTGTTGTATGTTGTACTTAGAGCCTTTTCAACTAAGTCCTTTTGTTCTGGAAAATAATTCATATCTACCCACTGATTACGGTAAGAAGAAAGAAATTCATCCATTTCTTGTTGTACTTCTTTGTTTTTTCCATTTTCTGGAAGTAAGATTAAAACCATAGTTGCATCATCAAAGTCTTTAGATGTGATAACTAAAGAATCTTTGACATTTGTTGTATCAATATCATATCTACCAGAAATAGTATCGATATTGCCAATTTCATGATTTGTTAAATATTCTTGGGTAATCTTTGAACCTAAACTTTGTAAATCTAATGTTTTATTGTTAGAACAACCTGTAAAAAGAAAGAAAAAACTTAAAATAAATATTATTTTTTTCATTTATAAACCTCCTTTTGATTTATTTTCTCTCATTTTGTTTTGAGCAGCATAATATTGTTCCATCTGCCCTCCAACTATGACAGAAATGCTTATATCTGTTGGTATAGTTGCATCATAACCAAAATTAAAAAGTAACAATTCGCAGTAATAAAGAATATTTTCTTTACGTAAAAAGCTATTTAATTGCTCGCGATAATTTTTGTCTCCATTAGTAAAACTATTGTTATTACCATTAAAGGCTTGTTTAATAGCAAAAACTAATTGTTCTTTACCATATTTTGTATATGTTGCAGTACAGCTTTCTAAAAATATTTGATAATTGTTTTTAGAATTATTTATCTTTTGGACATATTCTTTAATATTATGATTAACAATTGCATCTATTTGAATACCTGTTATACTATTTTTGATAAACATATCTCTTAAACCATTTTTTCTTGTAATTAGATTATAATTATTTGTTCTCATAAATTGTTCAAGTTGTGCAATAGTTGTATCTACTCCATATGCAGTAATACCATAATCAATATAATCTTTTAAAATGGTTTCACAGTTTGCTTTAGTAGCAAGATTGGCTTCATTTATATCATTAATCATTTCATTAATATTAACTTGCGTTTTTAGAAAATTAGGTGTAATTTGACAATCGATAAAACGAGTCCTAAAATTATTTTCCCTTGTAATATAATTATAGCTTCCTGTATCTTTAAAATAATCTAAATATTTTGTTACACCTTCAATACCATATTTTTCCATTCCATATTGGATATACTCTTCTACTATTTTTTTCTTATTAGAAACACCATTTTTTAATAACTCAGGATTAATATTGGAAACAATATTATGATACTGATTGGCCAAATTGTTTGTGTCTTTTTGATTTCCAAAAGTATCATAAAGTTGATAATATTTACTCATAGTCATATCGGAATATAAATGGTTTACAAAAAGTTCGATGATTTGTTCCCAATTTACGATTACCTGTTCGACATTGTCTTGACGATCAATATCTTGCTGGAAATGAGGATTTTTTATAAATTTTTCTAGTGATGTACAATTGATAAAAGAATTATGATGAAAGTCATATACAAATTGATAAAAATCTTGATGTGAAGCACTAGATAACCTATTTTCTTGTTTTAATTTTTGAAAATATTGTGCTAAAACATAACTTACACAAGAATTATAACTTAGCATATCATCATAGCCAACACCACATATGCCTATCTTCATAACAAAAGGGTTAGTTGGTTTTGCACTATAACATAATATAGAATTTTGATTAATAAAGTTAATAACTTTGTTAGCTTCTTCCCTATTTGTAAGCCTTAACACAACAGAATCAGATCGTAATCTTTGAGAGACTTTAGATGCTGACATAATATTATTTTGTTCAATAAAGTCAAAAATAATATTAACACACTGTTCCATTTTGTCTTT
>CANQDH010000112.1 GCA_947591565.1 uncultured Bacilli bacterium
ATGTTCAAAGAAACTACTTACTAAAGAAAACAGGTAAGTAGTTTTAATTTACGTAAAGAGTATTTTGCTTAACTTCTAATTGACAAATATGTTATTTTATTTTACAATATATTTGGGTAAGAAGAGGTGATTTTATGTACAAGGATAGAATTATGCTTACATCAAAAGATATACTTGAAAAAGATTTTAAATTTGATACAAGAGGATATAGACCTCAAGAAGTTGATAAATTTTTAGATATGATTATCACTGATTATGAGGAATATGAAAAGATAATTGACGAATTAGAACGCGAAAAAAAAGCTGTTGTTGAAGATAATATTAAATTGAAACAAGATATCCGTATTTTAAAAACAAAACTTGATGTTGTTAAGGATGGTAGTACATCTGAAATTAACAATGCTGATATTCTTAGACGAATCTCTAGTCTAGAAAAAATCGTTTACGATATTGCCTCTAAAAATGTATAATATTTTGACAAACGCTGCATTCTTTGTAATGTAGAGGAAAGTCCATACTCGCACAATCTGCGATGATTGTAGTGATCGTGCATAGGGAAAAAATAACCTATGGTAGTCTTTTGATTAACGGAGCCAAATAAATCTAAGTTCAAATGAATATGATTTTAGTAGGCGTAAAGTGCCATAGTGACGAATCTATATAGAAATATGTAGAGTGGAACGCGGTAAACCCCTCGAGCGAGAAACCCAAATTTGGTAGGGGAACTGATTTGCGAAAAATGAATCAAGAATCGGATGAGAATACTCATAGATAAATGTTTGTCGCCTTTTATAGGAACAGAATATGGCTTATAAAATATTATTGTTTTATGATTTAGAAAGTTGGTGAATAGGTGAAAGAAATTGGCGAAAAGTTAAAGGAAACCAGAGAAAGTATTGGTATTTCCATTGAAGAAGCTGCCGAAGATCTAAAAACCCGCCCATCACAAATTGAAAATATGGAATCCGGTAATATGGATGCCTTTAAAGATATTTTTTATTTAAAATATTTTATTAGAGATTACGCAAAATATCTTGGCTTAGATTATGAAGATATGGTTGATGAGTTTAATGAATATCTATTTGATTACACCTCTAAAATTTCGATAGATGATATTAAAAATGCTCATAATAAAAATGCTAAAGAAGAAAAAGAAAAAGAAGAAAGAATTATGTCACCTTATACACTAGAGCGAAAAGGTAATTTCTTTATTCCAAGATGGATGATATATGTAGGTGTTTCTTTGCTAGTACTTGGTATTGTTTTTTTCTGTATTATGCATTTTAACCATGAGCCTAGTAAAAATAACGATAAACCCAATATTATAAATTAGGAGGAAAGTATGAATGTACCTAATAAACTTACAATAACAAGGATAGTACTAGCTATATGTGTTATAATTATCCTTTTACTTCCATTTGATGCACTTGGCTTGGTTATGCCTAAATTATTTGTTAATGAATTAATTGTTATTGATATTAAATATTTAATAGCTGGTTCTATTTTTATTGTCGCATCAATTACTGATATGTTAGATGGCTATATTGCTAGAAAGAAAAATAAGGTTACTGAATTAGGTAAGATTTTGGATGCTATTGCTGATAAAATACTTGTTAACCCTTGTTTAATTGTCTTATCAGCCATAGGTTTTATTCCACCAATTATACCTGTTGTGTTAGTAGCCCGCGATATTGTGGTTGATTCACTAAGAATATATGCTAGTGCTAGTGGAAAAGTTATCGAAGCAAGTAAACTTGGTAAAGCTAAAACCATATGTTTGATGATTGGTACTATTTTAACTTTATTCTATAATATACCATTTGAACTTATGAATATTAAATGTTCAGAATTTATTTTGATTGTTGGTACTATTATATCTGTTATTTCAGCTGTTGATTATTATAGTAAAGTAAAAAAATTTTTATCAGAAAAAGCAAAAATGAATTTAAATGATAACAAAAATGACGAAACTGCTTAGCAGTTTTTCCTTTTTTGTATAAAAAAGGATGCAGTTTTAAACAAACAAATGTTCGAAAAAAGTATTGACAATTCACAAATTATAGTATACAATAATTATGTGAGGAGGAAAAATAATGGTAAAATCAAATACAGATAGTACTTTAAACCAAGTTCTTGCTGATATAGAAAAACAATTTGGTAAAGGTGCTGTAATGAAATTGGGGGATCATGAACATAGAGAGATAGATGTCATATCCAGTGGTTCTCTTTCCCTTGATATATGTTTAGGAATTGGTGGTTATCCAAAGGGAAGAATTATTGAAATATTTGGACCAGAATCAAGTGGTAAAACAACATTTGCACTTCACGCTATTGCTGAAGCACAAAAAAAGGGTGGTAGAGCTGCTTTTATTGATGCTGAACATTCTTTAGATCCACAGTATGCAGCTAGGTTAGGTGTAAATATTAATGAATTATTGTTATCTCAACCAGATAGTGGTGAACAGGCTTTGGAAATTTGTGAAGCCTTAGTTCGAAGTGGCGCCATAAGTGTTATTGTTATTGACTCAGTTGCTGCTTTAGTTCCACAAGCTGAAATAGAAGGTGAAATGGGAGATTCTCATGTTGGATTGCAGGCAAGGCTTATGAGTCAAGCCCTTAGAAAATTATCAGGTGTTATTAGTAAAACTAATACGATTGCTATATTTATTAATCAACTTCGTGAAAAAGTTGGTGTAATGTTTGGAAATCCTGAAACGACACCTGGTGGTAGAGCCCTTAAATTTTATGCATCAATTAGATTAGATATTAGAAGAGCTGAACAAATTAAATTAGGAACGGATATTATAGGTAATAAAGTATCTGTAAAAGTTGTTAAAAATAAAATGGCTCCACCATTTAAGAGTTGTTCTGTTGATATTATGTATGGTGAAGGTGTTTCTATTGAGGGCGAAATTGTTGATTTAGCTTCTGATGTAGGCATCTTAGAAAAAGGTGGTTCTTGGTACTCATATAATGGGGAAAAACTAGGGCAAGGTAAAGAAAATGTCAAAGAATTACTTAAGAAAAATACTGTTCTTAAAGAAGAACTTGAAAAGAAAGTAAGAGACTATTATGATATTAATGGTAAAAAGATAAATGAAGAAATTATAAAGGAAACACCAGCTGAAGCTTAGTGTTTCTTTTATAATATAGGTGAATTTAAGTAAAACCATCCCCACTTGACAAAAGCTAGGGGGGGG
>CANQDH010000113.1 GCA_947591565.1 uncultured Bacilli bacterium
GATAATTTAGCAGCCGAAGGTCAAAAGGTAAGAAAAATCTATCAAAGAAGATTACCTAGTAACCAAACCAAAGATTATAATTTTCTTTTTAGAGATACAGGTGTAACAGAACCTGTTATCGTAGAATATGGTTTTATAGATAATAAATCTGATATTAATCGTGTTGTAAATAACTATGAAAAATACGCTGAAGCTGTCGTTAAGGCAGTTACACAATATAAAGGTTTACCATATACAGCACCAAATTCTGAAATAGCCGAGGGAACAATCATATATACGGTCCAACCAGGGGATAGCTTATGGAGTATTTCTAGAGAATATGGGACAACTGTAAATGCTATCAAAAATTTAAACGGCTTATCTAGTGATTTATTAAGAGTAGGTCAGCAATTACTTATACCTAGTGCGCAGCTATCTACTAATCAAACATATATCGTTAAAGCAGGTGATACATTGTATGCTATTGCAAATAAATATGGAACAACCGTTGATGATATTAAAAATTTAAATAACTTAACTAGCAATATATTATCTATTGGTCAGCAACTTTTAATTCCAGGTTCAAACGTGCAAGCATCACCTACTATGTATGTTGTTAAAGCAGGAGATAGTTTATGGCGAATCGCTCGTAATTTTAACACAACCGTAAACGATATTCGAAAATTAAATAATCTAACAACAGATTTATTAAGTATTGGTCAAGTATTAATGATACCATAGGGCATATTTTGTCCTTTTTTTCATATTCTTAATATAGGTGAATGCTATGAAAAAATGGTTGTTAGTTTTAACTATATTAAGTCTTATGATTCCATATAATACCAAGGCTATAGAAACAAGTGCAAGATGCGCTATTTTAATGGATACAGATACCAATCGCATCTTATATGCAAATAATATCCATGAAGTAAGAAGTGTTGCATCCATTTCCAAAATCATGACAGCCCTTTTAGCTGTTGAAAGTGGAAAATTAGATGACACAGTAACAATCGGTGATGAAATATTAGATGCCTATGGTTCAGCCATATATATTAAACAAGGTGAAGAAATGACTTTAAGAGATTTAGTATATGGTTTAATGCTAAGAAGTGGAAATGATGCTGCTCTAGCGATTGCCAAATATGTAGGTGGAAACGTTCAAACCTTCGTTGAAATGATGAATAAAAAAGCATCTGAAATTGGTATGAAAAATACAACCTTCAATAATCCAAGTGGTCTAGATGAAGATAAAGGCAATATGTCTACAGCCTATGATATGGCCATTTTAACAAGTTATGCCATGCACAATGAAGATTATAAAACAATTGTTAAAACAAAAAATCACAAAGTTACAACCAACAAAAACGCTTATGCGTGGACCAACAAAAACAAACTATTAACAACATATAAATATACAACAGGCGGAAAAACAGGTTATACCGAAATAGCGCGCCGTACTTTAGTTTCAACAGCTTCCAAAAATGGCTTAAATTTAGTTGTCGTAACACTTAATGATGGAAATGATTTCCTAGATCATAAAGCCCTCCATGAATATGGTTTCCAAAATTATACTAATTATCTCCTTCTTCAAGAAGGTAATGTAAGCATCTATGATGAAACATATTATAAAGATGAAGAACTATACCTTAAAAATAATTTTAGCTACCCTCTATTAGAAAGCGAAAAAGATACCATTAAACTAAAATTTGAACTAGAACAAAAGAAAAATTTTAATAACGATGAGCCTATAGGAAAAGTAAAAGTTTTTATCGGTGATAAAGAAATACACACCGATGATGTCTTTGTCAAAGAAAAAATAGCTCCTAAAAAATTAAATATTTTTCAAAAAATAGGTAAATGGTTTAAAAACTTATGGTAAATAAAATATGGGGTAGTTTCATCATTATTGGTATTATTTTTTGCCTTATAACAGGTAAAATAGATGTTCTTAACAATACGATTTTAAATAGTGGTAAAAATACTCTCGATATGATTTTAAAAATATTTCCTGTTATGGCCCTTTGGCTTGGTATTATGAATATAGCAGCATCATCAGGCCTTTTAAACCAATTTTCGAAAAAACTTTACCCGCTTATGAAAAAAATTTTCCCTGATATACCAGAAGGTCATGAATCAATTGGTTATATATGTAGTAACATCATCGCTAATATGTTTGGCCTTGGAAACGCCGCAACTCCTTTTGGCTTAAAAGCCATGTCATCACTTCAAAAACTAAACAACCAAAAAGATACAGCATCTAGAAGCATGATTACTTTTTTAGTTATTAATACAAGTGGCGTAACGATTATACCAACCACTGTTATATCACTTAGAATGCTTTATGAAAGTAAAAATCCAACCGAAATTGTACCTATTTGTATCCTAACAACCATCATCTCTCTTTTATGTGCTCTTATAATTGATTATATATATGCTAAAAGGAGTAAAAGTTAATGTTTAAAATAATATGTGATTTAATCTTACCATCTCTTGTTTTATTTGTTACATCATATGGTCTTATCCATAAAAAAAATATTTATGATGATTTTGTTACCGGTGCCAAACAAAGTTTTGATATGATTCTATCTATTTTCCCGTCCATGCTTGCAATGATTTTTGGTATCAACATTTTATTAGAAAGTGGCTTTATTGATTTTATATTCAAATCTTTAGGTTCTTTTTTTACCTATATTAAAGTTCCTATAGATGTTTTACCTATGGCTATTATGAGACCAATATCAGGAAGTTCTTCCTTAGCTATATTAAATAATATTTTAAAACACGCTGGTCCTGATAGTCTAACAGGTAAAATGGCTAGCATTATCCAAGGGTCAACTGATACAACATTCTATGTTTTAACCCTTTATTTCGGTAGTGTTGGCATAAAAAAAATAAGGTACGCCTTAAAGGTCGGTTTAATAGCTGATTTTATTGGTATCGTTTCAGCCATCATATTAAGTAAAATCTTTTTTTGACTAACAAATTTAAAGGAATCATCTTTTAAATTTTTTGTTGCAAAAGAATAATGTTTTTTGTATAATGAAACTTAGGTGATTGATATGGAAAGAATCCAAAAATTAGTAGCAAACCGAGGCTTTTGTTCACGAAGAAAGGCTGAAGAATATTTAAAAAAAGGTAAAATTAAAGTAAATGGTGAAATCGTTACCGAACTTGGAACAAAG
>CANQDH010000114.1 GCA_947591565.1 uncultured Bacilli bacterium
GTATTTTCAATACGTATTTTTTTTAGTTTTTCTAAAAGTTTTATTCTATCATCAGATATAGTATTATTTTTTTCAAGTGGTTCAGAAAAAGTTTCTACTTTTATTTTTTCTTTTTCTTCTTTATTTATTTTTAATGGTGGTGTTGGTGGAGTTTGCTCTTCGTTATCTTCCATCATTTCAATGATATTTGTTTCCATAATTATTTTTTGATTATTATTATTTTTTAATAAATTAAGAACGTCGCCAAATTTTTTTATATAGTTTACAGCGGTTACTTTTCCAATTTTAGTTATTAATTCTGTTTCTTTATTGTTAGATAAACTTTCAACTATATTATTACGTAAATATTTCATTATTTCTTCTGATAATTTTACGAAATCTTTACCATTATTATTGAATATATCAATCAAATTAAAAATTTCTTTATAGTTTTTATTAACGATTGCTTCTATAAATTGCATCATTTGATCAGTTGTAACTAAACCATTTAATTCATTAACTGTTTCTTTTGTTATGACATCATCTGTATATGAAACTAATTTATCAAGCATACTTAAAGAATCACGCATTCCACCATCTGATAAGTTAGCAATTTGTAAAAGGGCTTCATCATCTATTTTTATTTTTTCAATTTCACACACTTCTTTTAGTCTTTTAATAATATTATCAGAAGATATTCTTTGAAAATCCATTCTTTGGCATCTCGATAAAATAGTTATAGGTACTTTATGAGGTTCGGTTGTTGCTAAAATAAATATAGCATGAGTTGGTGGTTCTTCTAAGGTTTTTAATAAAGCATTAAAGGCACCTATGGTTAACATATGTACTTCATCAATGATATATATTTTATATTTTCCAGTATTAGGAACTAAATTAATTTTATTTTTTAGTTCTCTTATTTCATCGACACCATTATTTGAGGCTGCATCTATTTCAATTATATCAGACGTTGTTTTATTATTAAATTCAACACAATTTTCACATTCTTCACATGGATTACCGTCTTTTAAATTAGTACAATTAATGGTTTTCGATAAGATTTTAGCTATACTTGTTTTTCCTGTCCCCCTTGGTCCACAAAAGAGATAGGCATGACTTATTTTATTATTTTTAATAGCACTTTTTAATATTTTTACAATTACTTCTTGACCGGCAATTTCATCTAAATTTTTAGGTCTATATTTTCTATATAAAGCTTGATACATATATTATCACTCCGTTATCATTATAGCATTATATACGTTTTTTTTGAAAAAAATTCTGTAGTAATTCTTTAGATTTTTCTTCATATTGACCTTTTTCAAAAACTATTTTTTTAGCATTTTCATCTAATTTTTTTAAGGTATCAAATGATATATCATTTTTGTCATTTTCTAAAGCAAAAATAACCTTTTTTATACGGCATTGAATAATAACTGATAAGCACATTAAACATGGTTTTAAGGTTGTATATAAAATACAATCATCAAGGTGCCAACTTTTTAATTTTTTAGTTGCTTTATTTATAGCTATTATTTCAGCATGTTTAGTTATTTGCTGTTTTTTTTCCCTTTGATTATATGCTTTAGATATAATTTTATTGTTTTGGACTATTACACATCCAACTGGTACATCATTATATTTTAAGCTTTTTTTTGCTTCATTTATTGCAATTTGCATATAGTCTTTCATAAAAACTCCTTTTATATAAAAAAAGCACACACAATAAGAGGTTTTTAAGGCTGCTATCTTCCGATTCTGACCTGGTTCAAACATTAATGTTGTGCATGTATATTATTACATTTTTATTTAATTTAAGCAAATTTTTTTAATGTTCCACGTGGAACATTGTATTATATTAATTTATTTAAATATTTAAAATCATATGTTTCACGTGAAACATATGATTAAAGATAATTTTAATTTATTTTTGAATAAATTAATTCAATTATTATATTTTTTTATTTTAATTTATTCACATTTTTTATAATTATTAATAAAAAAATTTTTTATATTTTTTTACATTTTATGATTTATATTATTTAATGTTCCACGTGAAACATATAATTAAAGATAATTTTAATATTATTTTTATCAGATTAATTACTTCATTATTATTTTTTATTTATTTTGATGTCTTTAAAATTTTATAATTGCTAATTTTAAAGATAATTATTTATATACCTACATTTCATAAATAATAATTAATTTTTATTTTATATTTTTAGAAATAAAATTTTTGTTGTCTAATGTTTCACGTGAAACATTGTTATATATTATAAAAAGTAATGTTCCACGTGGAACATTACTTTTACTCTTCATTTGCATTTTCTTCTATATCATTATTTTCCTGTGTTTTTTCAACAACAGCAATCGTACTAACTTTTTGATTGTCCTTTAAATTAATTAATTTAACACCTTGAGCAACTCTTCCAGTTTGGGATACTTGTTCTAAAGGTAATTTAATCATTATGCCACTATCAGTTATAATCATTAAATCTTCGTCATCATTAATCATTTTAAAAGCAACAATATTTCCATTTTTCTCAGTTACATTTAAGGCTTTAACACCTTTACTACCACGATGAGTCATTCGATATGATTCAATATCCGTTTTTTTACCATAACCATTTTCAGTTACAACTAAAACTTTTTGATTTTTATTTGCAACTTCACATCCAACACAAATTCCATTTTCGACATTAATTCCGTGAACTCCAGAAGCCGTTCTTCCCATTATACGAATTTCACTTTCATTAAATCTAATCATTCGACCTGTTGATGTAGCAATCAATATTTCATTATCACCTGTCGTCTTTTTGACAGTTTTTAATTCATCATCTTCTTTTAAAGTTATAGCAATCTTACCATTTGTACGAATACTATCAAATTCAGATATGTTAGTTTTCTTTATTAAACCATTTTGTGTACAAAATACAATGTATTTATTTTGATCATTACGTTCAACATTTAACATTTCTCTTACAACTTCATCTTTTTCAAGTGGTAATAAATTTATAATTGGTAAGCCCTTAGATTGTCTACTAAATTCAGGAACCTCATATCCTTTTATGCGATATACTTTTCCTTTATTTGTAAAGAACAATAAATAATCATGTGTTGTCATTGA
>CANQDH010000115.1 GCA_947591565.1 uncultured Bacilli bacterium
CTTCTACCTGTAGCGATAACAAATATATTTCCTTCTCTTCTAAATTTAGCAACGGCTTTTTTATTAATTTCAATATCATCATCATTTAAATAAAAAGTTTGATCATAATCGCTAACTAATATCTTTTTATTTATATTCACTACTAACACACCTTTCTCATTAATTATATCATATTTACCAAATATACATTTAAAATTTATTTGCCGATTTTGACTATAAAATATATTTCAAATTTATAACCTATAAATTATTAAAGAAAAAAGACATATTTTAGGTTAATTATTTTTTGTTTTTTAAATTTTTTTGAAATAAAAAGAAACATTTTTAAAATAAAAACCCCTACCTCATTTTACTTAGGTAGGGATACTTGTTAAACTAAACCATACTAGATTTAGATATACACTCATGGTGCCGAAAATAGGACTTGAACCTACGACCTGCTGATTACGAGACAGCTGCTCTACCAACTGAGCTATTTCGGCAACAATATAATTATATATAATAATGCATCAATTTTCAACATTTTTTCATTTTTTTTAAATTTTTATGAAAAACATATTGACTTTTTGAACATTTTCGATTAGTATATTAATCACCAATTCGAAATGACGAATTGGTGCTAGTATCACACTAGCCAACCCCTTTTTATTCTTTTAGGAACTGTTCTTCAGGGGGACAGTTCTATTTTTTTACAAAAAAAGAACCGAAGTTCTTTTCTGGCCGAATGGGTGCTAGTAAGCAACCCTTTTTATTCTTTAAGGAGGCATATCTGCTACCTTAAAAATATTATATTATAAAAGATTGCTTATTAGCAATCTTTTTCTCTTTAGCACATGTTAAGCATGTGTCAATTTGTTTCTTCTTTTACATAATATTCATATTTTTTCATAGCATCTTCTTTATTTTCTTGTATTAATTTGCTTGCATGAGTACTATTTATCTTATATAACATTTTATAACGAATTTGTTTATTTAAAAATTCTTCATAAAGACTAAAATCAGGATTTTTACTATCCATAATAAAAGTATTAGCTGATGGATTTCTTCTAAATGTAAGAAAATATCCACATTTTACAGCAAGTTTTTCCATTTCAATACTATTTTCAAGACCACCTTCAATACCATGTGAAATACATGGACAATAAGCAATAATAATAGATGGACCTTTATGTTCTTTAGCTTCTATAAAGGATTTAATAACTTGCATACCATTTGCACCTAAACAAACCTGAGCGACATAAGCATTAGGATACGCTAAAGCAATACGGGCTAAATCTTTACCATTTTGTTTTTTACCACTTGAAGTAAAGGAAGCAATAGAACCTTTAGGACTAGCTTTAGAAGACTGACCACCTGTATTAGAATAAACCTGCGTATCTAAAACTAAAATATTAATGTCTTCATCACTTGCTAAAACATGGTCAATACCACTAAAACCAATATCATATGCCCAGCCATCACCACCAATAGCCCAGCAAGTCGTCTTTTTTATGTAATCTTTCAAATTAGATAATTCTTTTGGCGCTGTTTCATAATCAATATGTTCATAAACTTCGTTCGTTATTTCGTAATCATCTTGATTATTTAACCATTTTTCAAATAATTCTTTATTAGGATTATCCATATTATGCATCATGATGTTTTGAATACGATTCCTCATTTTTTTGATACCTAAATAAAGGCCAAAACCATATTCAGCATTATCCTCAAATAAGGAATTAGCCCAAGGAATTTTATAAGGCATTATAGGAGCACTTCCACCATAAATAGATGAACATCCTGTTGCATTAGCAATTATAAGTTCTTTTCCAAAAAGTTGCGTTAGTAATTTAATATATGCAGGTTCACCGCATCCACTACATGCACCGCAGTATTCAAAACAAGGTTTTACAAACTGACTACCCTTAATAGTATTTAAATTAAATAAATGTTTATCGCTTATATTTTGATTTAAATAGGCAAATATTTGATCTTTTTGGTTTGCTAATTCGGTATCTAATTTAGCTGGTATTAAAGCCTTACTAGGACATGTTTTTATACAAACGCCGCATCCTGTACAATCTTTAACAGATATACCAATAACAAAATAATATTTTTCACCCTTAATAAGTGTCTCTTTGCATTCATCTTTAACATAACTTGGAGCATTATTATATTCGTCCATACTAAGTAAAAAAGGTCTTATAACACTATGCGGACAAACAAAGGAACACATATTACAACTTATACAATTACTAGGTATGTAAGATGGGACGATATCTGATATACCTCGTTTTTCTTTTGCGCTTGTTCCTGCTTCAAAATGCCCACTAGGTCTTTTCATAAAGGCTGAAACAGGTAAATGATAACCTTCCCTTTTCGTCATCATATCATAAATGGTATTATCTATTTTAATATCAAAAGTCATATCTTCATTTATATGAACCTCTTCAAGACTTGTTAAAGACATATCAATCGCATTTATATTATTTTGAACAATTATATCGCCTTTTTTACTAAATTTATTTTTAGCGTATTCTTTTAATTTTTGAAGGGCTAAAGAATATGGGACGATATCTAGTAATTTCATAGTGGCACTTTCCATAATCGTGCTTATTTTATTTCCAAGACCACATTTGCGAGCAACTTCATAGGCATTTATTTTATAAACTTTAATCTTTTTGTCTTTGATAATTTTTTTATCGGCATTAGAAAGCATCTGATTGATTTCTTCACTCGTTTTAGATGTATTTAGTAAAAAAATACCATTATCCTTAATATTATTTAAAATTTCAAATTCTTTTAGATAACTTTCTTTCGATAAAACAACTAATTTAGGATTTTGAACATAATATGTTGATCTTATAATATCATCGTTAAAACGAAGATGACTTATAGTAACACCGCCTGATTTTTTCGAATCATACTGAAAATAGCCTTGAACATACTTATCAGTATTATCTCCTATTAATTTAATAATCGTTTTAGATGCACTTACCATACCATCAGAACCATAACCATATATTAAGAGTTCATTAGACGTACTTGTTTTATAGTTAGTATCAATATTTAAACTTAAATGGGTTACATCATCATCAATTCCAATCGTAAAATTATGTTTTGG
>CANQDH010000116.1 GCA_947591565.1 uncultured Bacilli bacterium
ATAGCCTTTTCAAAAGGAATTAATTCAAGATTTTTTAACTCATCATAACTTTTATTTATAACTGGCAAACTATAGTGGGAATCGGTATCCGTATCACCATGACCTGGAAAATGTTTGTAAGTGGCGATAACACTATTATCTTCTAATCCATTTGCTAGTATCATAGACATTCTGGAAACGATATCTGAATTATCACCAAAACTTCTTTTACCTATAACAGGATTGTTTGGATTAGAATTAATATCGGCAACGGGTGCATATACAACGTTGATACCAAGAGTTCTAAGTTCTTCAGCCATAACTTTACCTACTTGATATGTTAGATCTTCATCATTTGCTTTAGCTAAATCACTCATATATGGTATATAAGTTGCTTCAATATCTTCCAAATACTGCAGTCTTTGAACTGAGCCACCTTCTTGATCGACACTAATAATGAGGGGAATTTTGCTATTAGCCTTTAAGTCATCAACAAATTTTTTGGTTTTTTCATAGGTTGTAATATTGGGCTTCATTAAAATAATGCCACCAAAACTAGTTGTTTGTAATCTTTCTTTTAAATTATCATCAACAACATCACTAGAATAGTAAACAACAAGCATTTGAGCAATTTTTTCTTCTATGGTCATCTTTTCCATCATACTATCTATTTTATCTTCAAGATTATGTTCAGGATCATTTTCTGGTTTATTTTCAGGTTTGTCATTAATAACAGGATTATCTACTTGTTTATTCTTAGATGGTACTTTAATAATCATAAAAGCTATAAATATAGATAATAATAAAACAAAAACTAAAAAAATTATTTTTTTCATTATATGCCTCTTTCCTATTTAGCATTCAAAACTATATTAAGTATACCACATTTACATATAAAGAAAAAGATGTTTATATGAAAAGAACTAGTATGACTAGTTCCTTATCACTAATTTTTGTCCAGGTTTAATTAAGTTAGGATTACTTCCTATAATATTTTTATTATCATCATATATTTTTTGCCAAGTTGTGTTATATTTAGAGGCAATAGAACTTAAATTATCACCTTTTTGAACAACATAAATAGTTTCTTTAGTATCTATTAATCTTATACTATCTACATCCATCCATCCTAAATCACCTGTTGTATTATATGGATGTTTAGCCTTAACTTTTCTTGTTATAATTGTTTGCTTATTTGTAGCATAGCCACTTGGTTCATTTGCTGTTGATGATTTATAAAGTGGTCCATTTATTATAACCTTATCACCTATGTTAAATTCATCTTGCTCCATTTCTTCTAAAATAAGTATTTTATCTTTGTCTTTAGGCCTAACTTCTTGTCCTTTATGTAAATAAACATGTTCTAAAGGATTAACTCTAGTTCCATCTTTGTAAAGATTAAAATGTAAATGAACGCCTAAAGATGCCCATCCACTATTTCCCATGATAGCAACTTCTTCTAACTTTTTAACTCTGTTTCCTACTTGTTTATTGGTGCGCGCTAAATGTTTAAAATCGGAAGAATATCCATTATCATATTTGATAGTCATAGATAGACCACCACCCCAAGTAACATCTTCAAAAATGTTGGTAATGGTTCCATCATAACAAGCTAAAATAGGTACATCATTAGTTGTATTATAACGAGCTAAATCAAGTGCTTTATGTGAAGATGTATAACCTTGTGATATACCAACATAATTAACTGGATAAGCTAGTTTATCATTCAATAAAATCACTTCCTATCTATTCCATAATATTTTATGTTGATAAAAAGAAAACACTTAATTACTACATCTACTAAATGACAAAAACGAGGTGTTACTCGTTTTTACCAATAATATATCAAAGTTATTTTGGCGTATCCATCACCACTATTACCTTGCATAGTACCATTTCCATCATAATTTGGCATTTCACTATCACCAGCAATCATGATAGGATTATCAAATACATATCCACTATAATGGAATGGCTTTCCTGTATGAATAATTTTGTCTATAGTCGACTCTTCTTCTATAGCATCACAGCCCTCATATCCTGAAATAAAGGATGAGCCTCCTCCAGCTGACTGAGTGTGATAAGAGCCTCCTCCTCCGTAGTAACCACTTCCACCTCCTGAGGCTCTTCCTCTATCAACCATTTGACCACCAAAACCAAAGCCACCATAAGCATAATTTCCAACTGGTCCGCAGTGTGAATTAGGGGAGCAGGATGAATAACCACCTGATGTTTGTGTACCACCAAGGCCTTCTATACCCCAGGTGTCTCCTTCAAAATGCTCACCATCTAAACCCATAAGTGTTCCACCAGCTCCTCCATGGCAAATGATACTGCCATAATTATGTGATCCACCTCCACCAGCAGCTACCATAATTCGAGATTTTAAACTATTAAAATCATCCCATGAGCCACTTTCGAGTCTTATATCTGTGGCTCCTCCGCCACTTCCCCAATATCTATTTGGAATTGAAACCTGATTACCAGCACGTCCACCACCATTATAACCACCATTAGCGTATGTTTCTGAAGCTCCTTCTTCCCATGTTATAGTTTTTTGACCTTCACCACCTACATAAACATATAATGTATCATTAGAATCTAACTCTATATTTCCTGATGTATAAGCACCATGGCCTCCATCATTTCCTCCTTGGGCTCCCCATAACTCTATTTTATATATACCATTATATGCTGGAGTAAAAGCATGTCCTTCACCTGG
This sequence comes from uncultured Bacilli bacterium, assembly GCA_947591565.1. Taxonomy (GTDB): domain Bacteria; phylum Bacillota_I; class Bacilli_A; order RF39; family UBA660; genus UMGS1045. Next base: position 2,702 of record CANQDH010000116.1, read on the forward strand.
TGCATCAAAGGTTGTTATATTGTTTTTATTTGTAACATTTACTTTCCTTAAACGTGTAATTACTTCACCATCGTAAGTAGCGGTGTAAATAACGTTATATTCTTTATTTTCTAAATTATTAATATCTAAATCATAACTTACATTTGCATTATTTATAACTTGTCCATCTTTATCTTTAACCGTTAAACTATTTCTTAAAGCATAATCTGTTTCTTCTTGATTTCCGTTATTTATAATTGTTATATTATCATGTTCAAAATTAATCGTTGGTTGTTCTAATGTTTCTTCTCCTATTAAACATGGACTTGTTTTATTTTCTCCATTATCTATGGCACATACTTCATAATATATATGGGCTTTACTTTTTAAA
>CANQDH010000117.1 GCA_947591565.1 uncultured Bacilli bacterium
GATTTATATGCGGCTATCATAGGTTTTTTTGAAATATGTATATGGTTTGTTATCGTTAGAGAAGCCTTAAATACCGATGAAACAAGTATTTTTATTATGCTTTCTTATGCAGCGGGATATGCAACAGGAACATATATTGGAGGTATTATTTCCAATCGGGTTATTAAAGGAACACTTAGTGTCCAAGTTATTACAAGCAATTTAAAAATAGTTGATATCATTCGTAAAGAAGGTTATGGTGTTTCTGTTATGGATATTAAAGGGCAAGATGAAAAAGAAAAATACATGTTATATATAGAAGTCAATAACAAAAGTTTTGTGCGTCTTCGCAATATCATAAGTAAACATGATAATAAAGCCTTTGTCGTTGTTAATGAAACAAAATTTGTACAAAATGGATTTATAAAATAAAGAAGCCTTAAGCTTCTTATTTTGTAACTGTATAAATTAAATTATTATTAAATAATAACTCATCACTTTGAACTATTTTTCTTTTACCTGTTAAATCATTATAATAGTAAACAGCATCTTTATCTTTAAAATAAATATAGTCATCAATAACCATAATTTTATCATCACTTATATCGAATAAATAGGTCTTTATATCTTTATTTTGGACACTACTTTTATATAAGGAATAAACATTATCATGTTTTTTTAATGTGTAAATGAAACCAGATTTTTCCTTTTCACTTGTATATATAATTGTATCATCCATAATTTCTTTATCTTTTTCACTAAAAAGAATTTTATGATTAATCGCATCATTTATATCCATATCTACCCATTTACCATTTTCGAAAGTTTTAATACCTTTTTTGACTGTACCTATTTTATCAATATACATATGATTTAAATCAATTTTATATTGTATTTTATTATCAATATCAAGTAAATATAAATTATCTTTAACGTATCCTTGAATATATGAATCAAAAGAAATATTGTACTGATCTTTTATTTCTTTTAATTTATTGGTTTTAATATTGAAAAGATAAAAGGTATTAAATTCATAATCTTTATTATAGTCAGCTGTTATATAATAATTATCAGCAAAGGAACTTATTTCTCTAGCATATTTATCAGTATGGAAAAAATTATTTGTTGTGATTTTTTTATTTATGGTTGTGATACCTTGATATGTTGTAAAGGCTAAATAATGCTTTTTTATTAAGTTATCGACATATATATTATATATACCCTCATTTATGGTATTTGAACTTTTATCTAAGAAAAGATTCATATCGTATTCTGGTACTAAATGAGCAAAATCTTCAAGGGCTTTGGGTTTATTTACAATGTTATGATAAGAGATAAGGTAATCATCTTTTTTACATGTTATATCAAAAAGAATTTTTCCACCCTTAAAGATAGGTAAAAGACATTCATATTCATCATCTTTATAATATTTGATATTCTTAATAACTTTGCGATTTTTTAAATCCGTAAAGGTTTGGAAATTAAAAACACTATTATTGACTTTAATTTCAAAATAATAATTATTATCTTCTTTTTGACTATTTTTAAGGCTTATTTCTTTTATGTTATAAATATTATCGCCATCTTTAATTTTGTAATTTTCGGTATAACTACTAAAAGAAGTTATTATAATTACTTCTAATAAAAAATACACCATAACTAACGATATTAAAACAATGAACATTTTTTTCATACCATCACTACCTTATATATTAGTAAAAAAACTACAAATGTAGTTATTTATACGAATTGACACCATATTTCTTTTTTTCACGCATCATATATTCTGTAATAGATGTTTCAATTTCATCACTTGCGGATTTTTGAATTTTAGATAATTTAATAAATTCTTTAGCTGTATCAATATAGATTTTTGTCCACACAATACCTGTACGTACCTTTAAATCATTAAACAAATCAGGAGTTACAGCTGTAAATAGATAACCAAATAATAATCTTTTTTGGGCAAGTAAGATTCTCCTATCAGTTAAAGCAATAACATAGGTAGAAATAAAATCGAAAAAAGTATCTGTTTTTTGAGCAACAAAAACATAATTAACCTCTTCACCAGGATTTAAATGTTTTTCGATAATTTTACAGTGTGATTTTAATCTCCATCCAACTGTTAATGGATACTTCTTTTTAAATTTTCTTAATTTTTCATATACTCCTGCCATATTATTCCTCCTAATTCAATAAATATTTTTTTATAAAGGCTAAAAGTTCTTCTTTTTCAGCGTAACCATTTTGTTCACCTAACATGTTGCCATTTTGAGTAACAACTAGGTAAGGCGTTCCAAATTCACTTCGCTTTTTGCCTAATTTATAAAGCATAGTAGATAACTCTAGACTAGATATTTCATTAATATTTATATAATTATAATCAATCTTATTCGTTTCTACTATTTCTTTTAATATAGGATCTAGTAACTGACAATAATGACAATCAGGTCTTCCAAAATAAATTAACTGCTTTTCTTCACTTAAGAAAAGGTCATTAAATTTTTTTATTTCAGGGTTTGTATCACTTACAATATATGGATTTTCTATATTTTTATCGATAAGACCAGTATTTTGCATCAAAATAAATAAATTTAGTTCATCCGTAAACCCATCTTGTTTATTAATAATTTGATTATTTTGGGTAATAAGAAGAAGCGGTGTACCGAAAGTTTTAGCATCGATATGAAACGTATCTAATAAAGCAATTAAATCGTTAGTTGTTAATTTATCAGTGTTGATATAAGTGTAATCAAGGTTATATTTTGTTGTTACTTCTTCTATAACAGGATTAAACTTTTGACAAAAACTACATGTATCTCTACCAATATATATTATATTTATATTTGCATCTTTATACAATTTTTCAGCTTTTATAAGTAAATTATGCGACTTAATATTTGAAATAACAAGGCATATTAAAACAAAGATGGTAACTGAAATCGTAGTTGCTAAAACAAACGAAATGATTCTTTTAGTTTTCATATCAAACACTTCCTAGTTCTAATTCCTTACACTTTTATCATAGCATATTTTTTATAATATGGCAATTAATAATCATAGATA
>CANQDH010000118.1 GCA_947591565.1 uncultured Bacilli bacterium
TCCAATTGGTCTGTTAGAGAATTACAAAGACAATTAGATACATCTTTATTTGAAAGACTTTTACTTTCTGATGGAAAAGCAAATAAAGAAAAAGTTTTAGAAAACAACCAATAATAAAAAAGAATATTTATATGGATAACTTAACATAAAATTTTAAAAATAAGAAAAAATAATACAAGGAAAACTTATAACTGTTTCCTTGTTTTGTTTTATAATAAGTGATAAAATAGTGTTGCAAAATTTATAAAGTGGGTGATAAAAATGTTTAAATTAGTTTCAAAATATAAACCTAGTGGAGATCAGCCACAGGCGATTGAAAAATTAGTTAAAGGAATAAAAGAAGGAAAAAAACATCAAGTTTTACTAGGTGCAACAGGGACAGGAAAAACCTTTACAGTTGCAAATGTAATAAAAGAAGTAAATAAGCCAGCACTAGTTCTTGCTCATAATAAAACTCTTGCTGGGCAGCTTTATTCAGAACTAAAAGAATTATTTCCAGAAAATCATGTTGAATATTTTGTATCTTATTACGATTATTACCAGCCTGAAGCATATGTTGCCAAAACGGATACCTATATCGAAAAAGATTCATCAATTAATGATGAAATAGATGAACTTCGTCACTCTGCTACAGCAGCTTTATTAGATCACCGCGATGTCATAGTTGTTGCATCTGTATCATGTATATATGGAATTGGTGAGATTGAAGAGTACCGTAAAAAACTTCTTGTTTTAAATGAAGGAGATTCTTATGACCGTGATGTCATTCTTGAAAAATTAATCGATATGTTATATGAAAGAAATAATATTGACCTTAAAAGAGGTACCTTTAGAGTAAAAGGTGATGTCCTAGAAATTATACCTATAAGTGAACATAGTAAAGGTATAAGAATTGAATTTTTTGGTGATGAAATAGATAAAATCGGAGAGTTTGATACACTTACAGGCATAATTACACAAAATAAAAAAAGTGTTACAATATATCCAGCAAGTCATTTCGTAACAAGTGATGACAAACTTAAACTAGCAATTCAAAATATCAAAGCAGAATTAAATGAACAATTAGATAAATTTCAAAAAGAAAATAAATTACTAGAGCGCCAAAGATTAATGGAAAGAACCAATTATGATATCGAAATGCTCTCAGAAACAGGTTTTTGTCATGGTGTAGAAAATTATTCGAGACATTTAGCGCTTAAAGGCCCAGGCGAAACGCCAACAACTTTACTTGATTTTTTTAACAAAGATTTTTTACTTATTATCGATGAATCACATGTAACTATTCCCCAAGTTAGGGCTATGTATAATGGCGATCAAGCCCGTAAAAGTGTTTTAGTTGAATATGGTTTCAGGTTACCAAGTGCCATGGACAATCGACCTTTAAAATTTGAAGAATTTGAAGAAAAATTAGATAAAGTTATCTATGTTTCCGCAACACCAGGCGATTATGAAATGTCATTATGTAAAGAACCTGTTGAACAAATTATTAGACCAACAGGCTTGTTAGATCCTCTTATTGAAGTAAGAAAATCGCAAAATCAAATTGACGATTTGGTAAACGAAATAAACAAACGAAAAGAAAAAAACGAAAGAGTTTTAATTACCACCTTGACTATTAGAATGTCCGAAGAACTTACAGATTATTTGAAAAAAATCGATATTAAAGTTGCCTATTTACATAGTGAAGTAAAAACCCTAGAAAGACTTAAAATAATTAGAGATTTAAGAATAGGAAAATATGATTGTATTGTAGGAATAAATCTTTTAAGAGAAGGTCTTGACATACCAGAAGTTAGTTTAATCGCTATTTTAGATGCTGATAAACAAGGTTTTCTAAGAAGTACTAGAAGTTTAATTCAAACAATAGGAAGGGCTGCTCGAAATGCGAGTGGAACCGTTATTATGTATGCTGATACCATAAGTGATTCGATGAAAGAAGCTATTGACGAAACAAGTAGAAGACGCCATATTCAAGAGTCTTACAATGAAAAAAATGGTATTATTCCAAAGACAATCATTAAAGAAATAAGAGAAGTTATTACGAATAACAAAGAAAAAGATGATGATAAAGGTGAACAATTATCAAAGAAAGAAAAAGCCGAGTTAATTGTTAAAATTGAAAAAGAAATGAAAGAAGCTGCTCAAGAGTTAGACTTCGAAAGAGCAACTGAATTACGTGATATTTTATTTGAACTAAAGTCTAATTAAAAGAAAATTTAATTTTTTAGCACTCATACTTGACAAGTGCTAAAAACGTGCTATAATTAATTTAGTTGGGTAACCAACTAAAGGAGGCAAACATGAAAAAGAAGGAGTTTAAGTCTGAATCAAAGAGATTGCTTGATTTGATGATTAATTCAATATATACAAATAAAGATATCTTTTTAAGAGAATTAATTTCAAATGCCAGTGATGCTATTGATAAGCTTCATTATCGATCACTTACAGACAAAAAATTGAAATTAAATAACAACTTTGAAATCTTTATCAAAATAGATAAAGATAACAGAACAATCAAAATATCTGATAATGGTATCGGTATGACAGAAGAAGAGCTAGAAACAAATTTAGGAACAATTGCCCAAAGTGGATCTAACACTTTTAAACAATTACTTGAAAAAAAACAAGATATTTCCATTATCGGTCAGTTTGGCGTTGGTTTTTATTCAGCGTTTATGGTAAGTGATAACATTACGGTCGAAAGTAAATCAATCGATAGTGATAAATCTTATATTTGGGAATCATCAGGTATAGATGGATATACAATCAAAGAGTCAAATAAGGAAAATAATGGAACAGATATAACATTACATATCAAAGCTAAAACTGATGATGACGATTTTGATGAATATTTGACAGAATATAAAATTAAAGAATTGATACGCAAATATTCAGATTACATAAGATATCCTATTAAAATGGAAGTTACAAAAGAAAAACTAAAAGAAAAACAAAATAAAGATGATAAGGATGAATATGAAGAATATAAAGAAATAGAAAC
>CANQDH010000119.1 GCA_947591565.1 uncultured Bacilli bacterium
ACTATTTATATATATCATAAAACCACCCTTTATATTGTATATGCAAAAAGAAACTTATTTGAACTACAATATCATTATATCATTTAAACATTCGTTCGCAAAGATTTTTTTTAAAGTTTAATAAAAAAGAAACTTATGTTTTAGTTTCTTTGTTCAAAGCCACTTCGTTTAAAGAGTTTTTCTAAGTCATAATTAGAGTAAAAAATAATCGTTGGCCTGCCATGCGGACAATTATAGGGATTATGGCATTTACGTAAATCGTTTATCAAATTCTCCATTTCTTCCGTTGTTATACGATCATTTGCTTTAATGGACATTTTGCAGGCCATCGTTGCAGCAACTAAGTCATTAAATTTAGATAAATCAAAGTCTTTTTCTTTTTCAATAACAAGATCAATTATCTTTTTAATAGCTTCTTCCTCATTATTTTTAGGAAGCCAGGTTGGATGCATTTTAATGATAAGAGAATTAAGTCCAAATTCCTCGATAACAAAACCCATATTAGTTAATATATCCATATTTTGTTTTAAAATAATAAATTCGTTACTAGTAAGTTCGATGGTAAGCGGAAAAAGCATAGGAATAGCTTTAACACTTTTACTAGCAAGACTTTCTTTAACTATTTCATAGTTAATTCTTTCTTTAGCAGCGTGCTGATCGATTAAATACATACCCTTTTCATTTTCACATATAATATATGTTCCATGGACAACACCAACAGGATATAATTCGGGCATTTTTTCAGTTTCTTCTTGTTTTTTAATTAAATCTTTTAAATGGGTATTATCTTCGCTAGCATCTTCACTATATACTTCTTTTGTATATGGTGTATCTTCTTGTACTCTTTCTAAATTTAAAGTTATATCTTCATATTTTGGTTTTTCTTTAGGTACTACTTCAGGTTCTTTAGATGATACATCAGGTTCTTCAAAAGTAGATAAAAATTGTTCATTAAGATATACTTCTTCACTCATATCTATATCGACATTTGGAATTAAATTTTTATTAGCAATAGCTGATTTAATCATCTGACTAATCAAATTTTTAAGTTCTTCAAATTTACTAAATTTAACATCCATTTTGGTTGGATGAACATTAACGTCAACTAAACTAGGATCTAGTTTAATATTTAAAACAACAATAGGATATCTATTATCTGGTTTATATGAGTGGTAACTATCATTAATAACCCTATTTAAATCATTATTTTTAACAATTCTTCCATTAACTATCGTAATCATATGATTTCTACTTGATCTATGGACTTCAGGTAAAGATATAAAACCATCTATTACGTAATCATCATCAGAAGCATTTACTTCAATCATTTTTTTAACAACATCAATACCATAGATATCAGAAATGGTTTTAAGTAAATTATTGTTACCATCCGTTCTTAAAATGTTATTGCCATTATTGGAAAGACAAAATCTTATATCCGGATGTGATAAGGCTAATTTATTCATATATTCGATAATAAAGGCAAGTTCAGCATATAAACTTTTTAAATGTTTAAGTCTAGCTGGCGTATTATAGAAAAGATTAGATACCGTTATAGTCGTTCCCTTACGAGCATCACCTTTACTTTTATTAACTAATTTACCACCAGATAAATGGACAATCGTTCCAATATTACCGGTTGATGTTTTTAACTGTATGTCACTAACACTTGCTATCGAAGCAAGAGCTTCACCTCTAAATCCTAAAGTATTTATATGGTACAAATCATCTTCACTTGTAAGCTTACTTGTTGCATGTCTACTAAACGCTAAAAGAGCATCATCTTCTTCCATACCACTTCCATTATCGGTTACTTTTATTTCTTTGGTTCCAGATTCTAATAAATCGACCTTAATTTCAGTACTTCCTGCATCAATACTATTCTCAACCAATTCTTTGACAACAGATGAACATCTTTCGACAACTTCACCAGCCGCAATTTTATTAGCAAGTATTTCATCCATTAATTTTATTTTTGCCATGTTTATACCTCTATTTCCATAAATATTTTATCAAAATTAGATAGAAAAGTCATTAATTATCTAGAAGATGACACGAATTTATTTTTATTTTTTCTATTTTGTCTTATCATAAGTATGACAAAGATAAGAAAAGTTATAAACGTTACCATATAAGATATAAGCATGATATTTGATCCTCGATAATATGTTTGGATATCGTAAGAGCCTTTTTCTAGTTTTATACCAAGCAAACCATTTTCGGTTTCAAATGTAGATATTTTTTGCTTATTTGCTTTAACAATATAACCCGGATAATAAAGAAAAGGTAATTCTATAATGTCATCTTTAGATAACGTTATATTAAAGAATAGATGTGTTCCCTTTTTATTAGCTGTTATCACTTCATTAGTACTTAAAATATGTGGATGCGTATAATCCTTTAAATAGTCGTAATTATATATAGCATTCCTTGTTAAATACTCGGCACTAGCAGTCCCATTAGAGCGCGCTATATCATTTCTTTTTTTAATATTATTGTAATTAATAAGATTATTATCTACGCCCTTATTAGATAGCCCCATATTTATAAATGGTACGGCTATGAACACTACGGGAAGAATAAATATCAAAAGTTTTTTTAAATTGAAAGTCAAAAGATGATTTAAAAGTAAAGGTAGCGAAAGAGCTAAAAAGAAACAAAAGAATGATAAATATCGCCAAGGAAACTGAACAGATGAGAAAATAGATGGTAAATAATTCCAAGGAATAATATTTAAAGTTAAAATTAAAGAAAGAACAGCTAATAAATAAAAAGATAAGTCCGGATGTTCTTTCTTTATAAATACATAACAGATAAACATAATAATCACTAAAAGAAAAGAATATTTAACGATATTACTTAAGATGGTATTATCAAAAAGATTAATTGCTCTTTTCATCATATTTATACTATTTGTTCTCATGTACACAGAATCAAAAATCATATAATCACTTTTGCTTACTTCCATAAGAGGTAAAAG
>CANQDH010000120.1 GCA_947591565.1 uncultured Bacilli bacterium
TAGATAGATATATTACAATGTATATATCTATTGTAGTATATTTCATCGTATTTTTATTATCTTTTGTATTTTACGAAGCTAAAGTAGAAAAACCAGAACAAAAAAATACTGATAAAAAAGTAAAAATAACTTCAACAATTTTTCTATTAATTTTATCTAATGCTTTATTTTTCTCGGTAATAAAGTTAGGACAAAATAATAGTAAATTATTTATGCAATATGATTTTCAAAAAATATTACCTATTGAGGCGGTTACTTATTGCATAACTATTATCGTATTTTTATCAAGAGTTGCAAGAATAATAGGTAATGTTATTTTTGGTAAATTATATCTAAAAATGAAGGATAAGATAAGTACAATATTAACCCTTTTAGAATGCATGGCATTTTTTCTATTGATTGTAGGCCATTTTATATCATTTAATTTTATATTAAAAGTAGTAATAATGTCATTAGGATTTTTTCTTATACTTGCAATTAGAGATTCATTTAAAGTATATATAGAAGATACAGCATTGAAAATCACAAACCCAAAAGAGCAAAAGAAAATATTGATAAATATTGACGTTTATGGAAAATTAAGTCGATTATTATTAAATGGAATATTTACAATTATTTTAATTAAGTATGAATTAATTGTAATTGAAGTTATCTTATTACTATTATCAATATTTGAAATAATTATTAATAGAAAAATGTACAAACAATTACAAACAAATTAAACCATATAAAAATACATAGTGATAATAATAGATAGTTTTAGATCCATTATAACTTATTAAAATAAAGCAATATGAATAATTACAATTTGATAAAGAAAAAAGAAAAATGTCAAATATTTTCCTTTTTTACAATATTATATAATTTAATGAAAAAGATTCCACGGATATTTATTTGGATAATTTACTTCAAAGGTTAAGGTTTCACCAGTTGTAGGATGTAAAAAGGTTAATTTAGTAGCATACAAAGCAATTTGCTCACCACTTTTAGACCTAGGATTATATTTTTGATCACCATATAAAGGATAACCATGGTATGAAAATTGGACCCTAATTTGATGTGATCTACCTGTTTCTAAATAAATCTTGACAAGTGATAAATTATCTTTTGTGTATACTTTTTCATAACTTAACTGTGCATCTTTACCATTTGGATCAACATGGACAATATTTCTTTTTTCATCTTTTAATAGTTTATCTATAAATGTACCTTTAGAAGTAATATTACCACAAACTACAGCGTGATATTCTTTTTTTAATGTATGGTTTCTAATTTGGTTGCAAAGTCGTTCAGCAGCCTTAGATGTTTTAGCAAATACCATTACGCCTCCAACAGGCCTATCTAAACGATGCACAAGTCCTAAATAAACATTTCCTTTTTTCGCATATTTATCTTTTAAATTTTTTTTTAGCAAATCTAGAACATTATCATCATTTGATATATCAGCTTGCACGGGAATATTGACTGGTTTTTCAACTACTAGTAAATGATTATCTTCATACAAAATCTTTATCATATTTTACTCTTCCCAAAGTCCATAAATACCACATGGTAAAATCAAATTATCTCTCGTAATAGGTAAACCAATTTCACCTGTTTCGATTTTTCCCTCTGGATACTTCTTTAATAAAGTTGTTTTTAAAATATTTCCAAGAACAATATTAGAAATACCTGTAGTATACGAATTTATTAAGAAAAACAAGGGTTTATCACTTAATATTTTCATGCAAGACGATATTAAATTATATATATTTTTTTCAAATTTCCAAACCTCACCACTAGGGCCACGTCCATAAGAAGGTGGATCCATTATAATGGCGTCATATTTGTTTCCTCTTCGAGCTTCTCTTTCGACAAATTTTAAACAATCATCGACAATAAATCTTATTTTGTTATTGTCTAAATTAGATAAATGTTTATTTTCTTTCGCCCATTCTATCATTCCCTTAGATGCATCAACATGAACAACTTCATATGCACCTGCTTTAGAACAAGCCATTGTTGCTCCACCTGTGTATGCAAAAAGATTAAGTACTTTAACTGGCCTATGAGAATCATTAATTTTACGCATCATATAATCCCAGTTAATAGCCTGTTCTGGAAAAAGTCCTGTATGTTTAAAATTGGTAGGGCTTACTTTAAAAGTTAAATTTTTATAATTAATTGACCAGTTATCTGGAAGTTTTTTCTTAAATTCCCAGTTACCACCGCCTTTATCACTACGATGGTAAATCGCATCAGCTTTCATCCAGTTATCATAATTAGGAACATCCCACATAGCTTGAGGATCAGGCCTTCTTAAAATAAAAGTACCCCATCTTTCAAGTTTTTCACCATTACCGGCATCGAGAAGTTCATAATCATTAAAATCGTTAGTAATACGCATATCTTTTGACCTTTTCTTTCTTTTCCATTTGTGGTTTCATAGTTTTTCCAATATCTAGTATTTTATCCTTTTCAAACATGTTTTGTTCATTTTCAAGAATAAGTTTTGATAATGGTTCATCCATAATAATATATAAGTCATCATCTTTTTTTTCAGCTATTAAAGGATCTATTTCATCTATTATTTTATGTATATCAGTATATATACCATCAATGTTACATGAAAAAAGTAAATCCAAATCATCAACTGATTGTAAAAGATTTTTATCCATTACTTCTTTTTTTAAATTAGGCATAAACTTTGTTAGATTTTCATTACTTATATCAACGATACGACAGTCATTTATTTTTAAGGCAGCAAGCAATTTTTCAAAAAAAATTATTTCACGATTATAAAGCATAATATCACCTTCTTGTAAAAATATTATACATTTTAACAAACAAAAAAACAAGTATAAACTTGTTTTGAAAATTATCGTTTACTAAATTGTGGTGCTCTACGAGCAGCTTTAAGACCTGGTTTTTTACGTTCTTTACTACGTGGATCTCTTGTAAT
>CANQDH010000121.1 GCA_947591565.1 uncultured Bacilli bacterium
TATAGGTATATATATGCAAATGAAGATAAGTGATCTTTATTTTACGAAAAAAGAAAGAAAAACAATTCATTTTTTAAGCCCTTTTTTACATAAAAAACTAGATAAATATGATTTATATTTATTAAAGGACAAAAATATTCTCCTTTTAGATGAAATAAATAACACACATTATATAGATATGTACCATTTATTACCTATCAAAAAAGATAGTGATGTACATATTACCTATAACTGCGTCAAAGATATTTTAAAAAATAAAAACATTTTTTTTAAGGACATTAAAAAAGAAATCATCATAGCCCTTTTAAATAAACAATTACAAAACAATAAAGAAGATATAATAACTTATATTAATAATCATTTTTAAATAGGCATAATTTTAAATAGGGTGGTTTCTTTGATAAAAAAGATTATTCTCCTTATAAGTTTAATCCTTCTTAATGGTCTTTTACTTACATACAAAATAAAAGGTGTTTTCCTATCGAAAATTGATCTAAATTTAGCCCCTGATGAAATAGGTATAATTATAAGTGACGCATCTGATTTTTTACTTGTAAAGCGAAATGATGAAAATACTTTAATTGCTTATAATGATGTTGATAAAAATAATTTAAATAATTTTTATAATCTTTTTGATATCAAAAAGTTACATCATTTAATTCTAAGTAACAATCAAGATATTACTTCTGATAATAAATATAACCTTCAAAAGACTAATCTTTCATATTTAAAAACAAGTGTTAAACAAAATATCATAAGTATTAATTTCTATAATTATAAATTTTGTATTTATCAAGAAGGCACAAATAAAGATTTAAATAATTGCACCTTTATTTATTTTGATACTATTAATGATGATGTATATATAAATGATACAAATAAAGTTGTTTTTTATAGTCAAAAGATTAGTGATGAATTTAAAGAAGAATTATATACTAAATGGATAGATAGTTATACCATTGATGATAACAGTTACACCATTCTTAAAATAAAAAAAGATAATTATAATATAATAAATATTTCCAAATAAACAAAAAAGATATATAATATTGTTGGTGATATTATGGATAAAATCATTGAATTATTACAAAACGGAACTATTTCGCTTCCTAAAATCTTTTTAAATAAATATAAAGAACTTCAAATAAATGAAAAAGAATTTATTTTACTTATGTATCTTATGAATTATAATAATGCTTTTAATCCTAAACAAATAGCTTTAGAAATAGGATCTGATTATAAAGAAGTTCTAGAACTTGTAAATAGTTTATGTGAAAAAAATTTAGTACAAATCGATGTACGAACAGAAAATCAAGTTAAAAATGAATATATTAACATAGATAAATTATATAATAAACTTGCCTTTTTAGTTATGAATCATAAAACCAAAGAAGAACCTAAAAATTTATTTTCTACTTTTGAAAAAGAATTTGGCAGAACTTTATCACCTATGGAATATGAACTTATTAATGCTTGGAAAGATAAAAATTTTAGTGAAGAGTTAATTATAGAGGCTTTAAAAGAAGCTGTCTTAAATGGTGTAACCAATTTACGCTATATTGATAAAATTCTTTATGACTGGAATAGGAAAGGTATTAAAAATCCTAAAGATATTGAAAAAAGAAAAGTAACGAATGAAAAAAAAGAGAAACTTTTTAAATATGATTGGTTAAATGATAATGAATAAATTCGTTGATTATTTAGATGAATTATTTCCTAATCCAACATGTGAACTTCTATATAATAAAGACTATGAATTATTGCTTGCTGTAATGTTAAGTGCGCAGACAACTGATAAAAGAGTAAATAGTGTTACAAGAATCTTGTTTTCTAAATATCCATCTTTAGAATCTTTATCTCATGCCTATCTAGATGATATTATAGATATTATTAAACCGCTTGGAACTTTTCGCAAAAAAGCCTCTAATATTATTGAAATTGCTCAAAAATTAGTTCCCTTTAATTATGTACCAAATGACCGAACCTTTTTAGAAAGCCTTCCTGGTGTTGGAAGAAAGACAACAAATGTGGTTCTTAGTATTTTATATAATGAGCCTTGTATTGCTGTTGATACCCATGTTGCCCGCGTTAGTAAAAGACTTGGGTTTGCATCTAAAAACGATGATGTTTTGGTAATCGAAAAAAAATTAACCAAAAAATTTCAAAATTATAATCTATCACGCCTTCATCATCAATTAGTTTTTTTTGGAAGATATCACTGTAAAGCCTTAAAACCAAACTGTGAAAGTTGCAAAGTAAAAGATATTTGTAAATATAAACAATAACTTTAAAGGTATTGTTTTTTCTCTTTTTTAGGATATGGTTCATTATTTAACTTATAAAAAGAGCATATATCTTTAAAAAATACTTTACAAAATAAAATAAATAATTTAAAATAATGGTGATGAAGGAGAAGATGTAGATTGAAAAAAGTAAGTGAAAACAAAATAATAGGTAAAGGAAGTAAAACTTTAAAAGAATTTAAACAATTTATTTCTAGAGGAAATGTTATTGATTTAGCTGTCGGTGTTATTTTAGGTAATGCTTTTGGTAAAATTGTAACATCTATTGTTAATGATATTTTAATGCCTTTAATAGGTGTTATTATTGGGGGACTTAATTTTACAAGTTTAAGTTTTAAAATAGGAGAGGCTAATATTTTATATGGTCAGTTTATCCAAAATGTTATTGATTTCTTAATCGTTGCGGCATGTATCTTTATCTTTATTAAAATTATTAGTAAATTTAATAAAAAGGAAGAAGAAAAAGTCGAAGAACCTAAAAAGGATGAACAAGTTATACTTTTAGAAGAAATTAGAGATTTATTAAAAGATAAAAAGAAAAAAGAAAAGTAGTACTTGATAATCCAGCTTAAACTTTTTAAATATTAAATATAAAAGAATCATTAATGATTTCTTTTTTTTGCACGTAAATGTCATA
>CANQDH010000122.1 GCA_947591565.1 uncultured Bacilli bacterium
TTAAATTTATAGCCATTATTATTAAAGGACATTAAAGAATATATAAATAAATCTCTATTATCTGTTTTTTGAATAATCAGGCAAGTTTTTTTAAAGATTTTATCATATTTAGTTAAATAGTTTTTACTTGTTAATCTTCTTATTTCATGTCTTCTTTTAGGCCAGGGATCTGAAAAGTTTAAGTAAAGAAGATCTATTTCTTTATAAAAAACTTCTTCTATTTCTCTAGCATCCATTCTTATAATTTTTATATTGGATAGATTTAGCTTTTCTAATTTTTCGACTGCTCTAACTAACACACTATCATATTTTTCAATACCTATATAATTTATGTTTGGGTTTTTTAGAGCATTTTCGATAATAAATTTACCCTTTCCCATGCCTATTTCCATATATATAGGATGATTATTTTTAAAGATAGATGACCATTTTCCTTTATAGTCTTTATAACTTAAAACTATATATGAAGATGCTTCTATTTTTTCGGTTGCTCCTTTGATATGTTTTAAACGCATACTTACTCTTCTTTCTACATATAATATATCATATTTAAAATCATCAAACAAGCACATAATTAGTATAATCGCATATAATTAATTAGACAAGAGGAGGAATATTAAATGAAAAAAGATAGAAATTGTGGTATGATGCCATACCCTGTATACCCAGCTATGCCAATGCCAAATATGATGCCAATGTATCAAGGACAACTTGCTTATGATGCGGCAAGTGCTACAAATATTATGGATAATACTAATTCTATAGATAATTTAGAAAGACAAATTAATATGTTAGATAGAAGAGTTACCAAACTAGAAACAATGATGAATTCAACAAGTACATATAATAACTTTGGTGATTCTAATTATCATGTTATGTAAAAGCCTATGGCTTTTTTCTTTTAAGGGGGTTTTATGAAATTTGTTAAAATACATGGGCTTGGTAATGATTATCTTTATTTCGATTGTACAAAAAAGATAATAGAGAATCCGTCTTTGTTAGCCACTCTTTTAAGTGATAGGCATTTTGGGGTTGGAGCAGATGGCATTATTTTATTGTTAAAGTCAGATATAGCTGATTTTAAAATGCGTATTTTTAATGCTGATGGTAGTGAAGCAGAAATGTGCGGAAATGGTATAAGAGGACTTTCTAAATATATTTATGAATATGGGTTTTCTAAGAAAAAGGTTTTAAACATTGAAACTAATTGCGGAATCAAAGAGGTAAAAAATAAAATTCAAGATAAGGAAGTTATTAGTTCATCTGTTGATATGGGAAAAATTACAAATATAAATTTAAAACAAATGATAGAAATTAATGATGAAAAATACCTTGTAAATGTTGTTTCAGTGGGTAATCCTCATTGTATTATTTTTACTGATAATGTTGATAAAATAAACTTAAAAGATGTTGGCCCCCTAATTGAAAAGCATTCCCTTTTTCCAAATAGAACCAATGTTGAATTTGTTGAAATAATTGATAAAGACAATATTAAAATGCGTGTTTGGGAAAGAGGAAGTGGTGAAACACTTGCCTGCGGAACGGGAGCATGTGCAAGCTGTGTTATTAGTTATTTAAATGGTTATATAAATACAAAATGCAGTGTTCATTTAAGTAATGGGATTTTAAATGTTTATTATAATGATGAAACAAAAAAGGTCTTTTTAGAAGGACCATCTACAAAAGTTTTTGATGGATATATAAATCCCAAAAAATTAATAAAAAAATGGTAATTAAAAAGGGTTGCTTCTTTAGCAATCCTTTATTTATGGCATATCACATGAAATATCATCGGTTTGAATTATACGAGATTCTAAACTATCATCTACAATAGTACCATGTTGCAATGTCACTTTAGATGTATAATATATATATTCTTGTTTTGAGTCCAACCTTTGTTTTGAATAATTTATATCTGGATGTCCATCTATTAAGGCATCACATATATAAATGGCGCCAGTATAACTATTTACACCTACGAAATTTGTACTAACAATAGTTGCACCATCAATAGATATTATTCCTGTTGAATTAACTTCACTTAACACTGTTCTTCCATAATCATTATATATGCATATACCAGTTTCATTTGCTTCATTATTTACACATTTATCTGCTCTATGCCCTTTTATATATATATTACCTGATGATGTATTCATAATCGTTTTAACATAATATACATTAATTTCTGACTCCGAACCAGCTAAACCAGTAGTATAAAGATAAACTCTTCCGCTTTGGTCAGATATCTTAATATTATTAGTACTATTATTTTCAAGCACATTATATGTATCCGATATATACTTTCCTCCATCAATATTTATAGATGCCGAATCGTTATTAATTAATGTTTTATCGTTTGATTCTATATTTATATTAATTAAATTTAATGCTCCATTAGATAAATTAGTTATTCCTGTTTCTTTAGCCCTTAATAAGCCTGTTTTCATACTATCTTTTATAGTTAAATGGCCTCTATTTGTGATTAAATCATTTCCCGTTATGGTCTTACCATTTACGTCAATAGTTACATTTTGATTATCTTCTATAACAAGAGTATTTTGTAAATCAATATTTTTTAATAATAACATACTTGTTTCCGTATCCATACTACTTAATAGTGGTTCAAAATCATTATTAAAATGACATTCGGAATCCATTTTTATATTATCTAATTTTATATTATCATTTTCTTCACTTATAGCAACACTATTATTACATAGTATATTTGATGAGTCTTCCTTATTTATTATAGCATTTGCACTATCTCCAACATTTATTTTTTGCATAATAGTATCATCTTTTTTTATAGTTAATATAGGTCCTATCTTCCTGCTCGTTCCTGATTTATAGGCTTTATTACCACTTTCATCATAGGTATAGGCTTCAATAGTTCCCTGTTCATTAAAAGTAATGACTATCTTTTTATCT
>CANQDH010000123.1 GCA_947591565.1 uncultured Bacilli bacterium
TTGGCCTTACTAGATGATGCATCAGATGTTCAAAATGTATATCATAATGTAGAATTATAATTATAAATATTAGAAAACAAAAAATGATACTTTTATCATTTTTTTTGACTTTTAAAGAAAGAAAATTAAACACTTAAATGTATTATTATAGTGGAGAGTAAAATAGAAAGGAGCAAGAAAATGTTAAATTTAACGTATGATAAAATGTTTAAATCTTTCTTACTTAAAGGCGAAAACAAAAGTTTTCTTATACATTTGATACATGGTATAACTAAAATACCACTAAAAAGTTTACAAAATATAAAAATCCAAAATACAGAGCATATTATATATTACAAAAATCAAAAAATTATGAAAAGTGATATTATAGTAAGTACATGTGATACGATTATTAATTTAGAAATGAACCGAAAAAAATATGAAGGATTATTTGAAAGAAATATTGAGTATTTGGAAAAAATAAGTGTAACGAAAAATGCCCTGATAAGAGAATATGGTAAAGGTAAAAAGATTATTCAAATAAATTTTAATAACTTTCATATGGAAAATACTAAGCCGTGTATTAGTAAATATCATTATAAAAGTTATATAGGAAAACATATATTAACAAAAATAAGAGAAATATATCTAGTAGACCTAGAAATGATAAAAAATATGTGTTATAATAAACCTGAAGTAAACTTATTTGAAAGACAGTGCTTACTAATGAAAGCAGAAACAAAAGAGGAAGCTTTAAAATTAATAGAAGGAAGTGAAATAATGGAAAAGGCTGTAAACACACTACTTGCATTAAATAATGATCCAGAAATATTATTATATTATGACGAAGATGAAGAAAGAGAAAAAGTAACAAGGGCTAGAATAACAACGGCTCGAAATGAGGGAGAAAGGTTTGGAATTAGTAAGGGTAAAAAACTTGGCCTTACTGAAGGAATTAGTAAGGGTAAAAAACTTGGTCTTGCTAAAGGAATATCACTAGTTGCTTCTAATCTTTTAAAAGAAAATATCGATATTGAACTAATATCTAAAACAACAGGATTATCTATTAAGGATATTAGAAGTTTACAAATGTCAAAGTAAAAAATGATTTTTTATCATTTTTTTTGCCTTTTAAAGGAGGAAAATTAAACAAGTAAAGGTATTATTATAATGGAGAGTAGATTAGAAAGGAGCAAGAAAATGTTAAATTTAACGTATGATAAAATGTTTAAATCTTTCTTACTTAAAGGCGAAAACAAAAGTTTTCTTATACATTTGATACATGGTATAACTAAAATACCACTAAAAAGTTTACAAAATATAAAAATCCAAAATACAGAGCATATTATATATTACAAAAATCAAAAAATTATGAAAAGTGATATTATAGTAAGTACATGTGATACGATTATTAATTTAGAAATGAACCGAAAAAAATATGAAGGATTATTTGAAAGAAATATTGAGTATTTGGAAAAAATAAGTGTAACGAAAAATGCCCTGATAAGAGAATATGGTAAAGGTAAAAAGATTATTCAAATAAATTTTAATAACTTTCATATGGAAAATACTAAGCCGTGTATTAGTAAATATCATTATAAAAGTTATATAGGAAAACATATATTAACAAAAATAAGAGAAATATATCTAGTAGACCTAGAAATGATAAAAAATATGTGTTATAATAAACCTGAAGTAAACTTGCTTGAAAGACAGTGCTTACTAATGAAAGCAGAAACAAAAGAGGAAGCTTTAAAATTAATAAAGGAAAGTGAAATAATGGAAAAGGCTGTAAACACACTACTTGCATTAAATGATGATCCAGAAATATTATTATATTATGACGAAGATGAAGAAAGAGAAAAAGTAACAAGGGCTAGAATAACAACCGCTCGAAATGAGGGAGAAAGGTTTGGAATTAGCAAGGGTAAGAAACTTGGCCTTGCTAAAGGAATATCACTTGTTGCATCTAATCTTTTAAAAGAAAATATAGACATTGAATTAATATCTAAAACAACAGGATTATCTATTAAGGATATTAGAAGTTTACAAATGTCAAAGTAAAAATGATATTTTTATCATTTTTTTTGTCTTTTAAAGGAGGAAAATTAAACAATTAAAGGTATTATTATAGTGGAGAGTAAAATCGAAAGGAGCAAGAAAATGTTAAATTTAACGTATGATAAAATGTTTAAATCTTTCTTACTTAAAGGTGAAAATAAAAGTTTTCTTATACATTTGATACATGGTATAACTAAAATACCACTAAAAAGTTTACAAAATATAAAAATCCAAAATACAGAGCATATTATATATTACAAAAATCAAAAAATTATGAAAAGTGATATTATAGTAAGTACATGTGATACGATTATTAATTTAGAAATGAACCGAAAAAAATATGAAGGATTATTTGAAAGAAATATTGAGTATTTGGAAAAAATAAGTGTAACGAAAAATGCCCTGATAAGAGAATATGGTAAAGGTAAAAAGATTATTCAAATAAATTTTAATAACTTTCATATGGAAAATACTAAGCCGTGTATTAGTAAATATCATTATAAAAGTTATATAGGAAAACATATATTAACAAAAATAAGAGAAATATATCTAGTAGACCTAGAAATGATAAAAAATATGTGTTATAATAAACCTGAAGTAAACTTATTTGAAAGACAGTGCTTACTAATGAAAGCAGAAACAAAAGAGGAAGCTTTAAAATTAATAGAAGGAAGTGAAATAATGGAAAAGGCTGTAAACACACTACTTGCATTAAATAATGATCCAGAAATATTATTATATTATGACGAAGATGAAGAAAGAGAAAAAGTAACAAGGGCTAGAATAACAACGGCTCGAAATGAGGGAGAAAGGTTTGGAATTAGTAAGGGTAAAAAACTTGGCCTT
>CANQDH010000124.1 GCA_947591565.1 uncultured Bacilli bacterium
GTAGGAGATACGAAAACTGTAGAATTAAGTGGTTTAGGAACATTTACAGTAAGAGTAGCCAATACATCAAAACCAGGTGATTGTAGTACATCAGGTTTCTCACAAACGGCATGTGGCTTTGTTGTAGAATTCCAAGATATTATTACAAACCATAATATGAATACAGCTTCTACAAATGTAGGTGGATGGGAAAAAAGTGAAATGCGTACATATCTAAATGATACTATTTATAAAGCCTTACCAGCTGATTTACAAAAGGTTATAATTGACACATTTGTAGTATCAGGACATGGAAAAAATGATAGTAATAATTTCGAAACGACCGATAAGTTATATTTATTAGCAACGGCAGAGGTATATGCAGATGCAAGTACAGCATATGATAAAGCACAAGATAAAACAAGACAGTTAGATTATTACGCTCAAAAAGGTGTAACAGCAAGCAGCCTTTCAGAAGCTATTAAGAGATATAATGGTTCAACTAAATTATGGTGGTTGCGCTCGGCCTATTCTAATGATACTTACATGTTCTACGTTGTGACTTCGGATGGTATTTTGAGCCTCAACACTAGTAATAATACTTATGGGGTCTCTCCAGCCTTTAGAATTGGATAATAATATAATTTATATAATTTTAAAATTATCTTTTAAGGCCGATTGACAAAGTTATTTTCAAAACTTGTATGTCAATCGTCTTTTTTTTTAATTAATAGATACTGAAATTAATCTTTTTACTAATTTAGTTAATTTATGTAATTTTAATAATATTTCTTTTTTTGTCAGAATTTAGTATAATGTTATAGGTGATATGCATGAATAAAAAAATTGTTGTTTTAGGAGGAGGAACAGGACTTTCAACTTTACTTCGAGGTCTAAAACAATTTCCTTTTGATATAACGGCGATTGTATCAGTATGCGATGACGGGAGAAGTACAGGCGTTTTAAGAAAAGAATTTAATATTCCAGCTGTTGGTGATTTAAGACAAGTTATTGTTGCCTTATCGGAAACCGAACCCTTGATAGAAGAACTCTTTAACTATCGTTTTTCAACATCAAGTGATTTAAATAACCATGCTGTCGGTAATTTATTACTTGCAGCCCTTACCAACATAACGGGCAATATATCAGATGGAATTGAATCTTTATCTAAAGTGTTAAATTTAAAAGGTAAAGTCTTACCATTAACTGAAGATAATGTTACATTAATGGGTAAAATGGCTGATGGAAGCATTATTGAAGGAGAACATAATATAACACAGTACAATAGTAAAATAGAAAAAGTTTTTTATAAAGATGAACCAGTTATTACACCTGAAGCCATAAAAGCCCTAAAAAATGCTGATTTAATTATTCTTAGTATGGGTAGTATTTTTACAAGTATTATACCTAATTTAATATGTAAACAAATAACTGAGGCTATCGATGAAAGTTCAGCTAAAATAATGTACGTATGTAATATGACTACACAACCTGGGGAAACAGATGATTTTAAAGTAAGTGACCATATTAAATTACTAAATAGTTATTTAGGGAAACGAAAAATTGATGTTGTTATTGCAAATAATGGACATATTGATTGTGATGTTGCTGAAAGATATTCGACACTTGAGCAAAAAGACCCTGTCATTTTAGATGAAGAAAATATACCTGAGAATATTCAGGTTATCAAATCTAATTTTGTTTCATTAGAAGATGGTGTTATTAGACATAATGTTATTAAATTATCATCCTATATTTTTATCAGTATGTTATGATATCTTTTACAAGTACAACGAAAACAGAAGTCTCAAAGTTAAACTTAAATAAAGTTGAAACCATATCCGAATTATCCGCTATTATAAAAAATATAGGAATAATAAATGAAAATATTAAAATAACAACCGAAAATGCTAGTTTAGCGCGAATGCTATTTTCTCTTATCAAAGAAATATATGGTGTAACATCTAAAGTAACAGTTCGTCAAGGATACAATTTTCAAAAAAATTACCTTTATATTTTAGAGATAAAAGAAAAAACGCATGACATTATAAATGATTTAAATCTAAATAACATGGACTATAATAATAACTATTTAATTGATGATATAAGTTTAAAAAGAGCATATTTAACAGGTTTATTTTTAGCTGTTGGAAGTATTAATGATCCAAAAAAATCAAGATACCATTTAGAATTTTTTGTAAATAATGAAGAATATTCTTTATTTGTTTGTAATTTACTTAACTTTTTTCATTTAAATAGTAAAATGATAAGAAGAGAAAATAAATATATGGTATATATTAAAGAAGCTGAAAAAATAGCTGATTTTCTTCGTATTATAAATGCAACTAATTCTTTATTTTATTATGAAAATATACGAATATATAGAGAAAATAAAAATATGACAAATAGACTTAATAATTGTGAACAGGCTAATGTTGATAAAATTATCATGACAGCATCGATGCAAATTAAAGATATAGAATTAATCAAAGAAAAAAAACTTTATGATTCTTTAGATGACAAATTAAAAAATATGTGTAAATATCGCCTTGAATATCCTGAAGTATCTCTTCAAGAGTTAAGTGAAATTATGAGTAGTGAATTAGAAACAAAAATAACAAAATCAGGTTTAAATCATCGCCTAAAAAAAATAAAAGAAATTGCTAACAAATTACGAAAAAATGAGGAATGAAATCTTTTCATAAAGAATTAAGTATTAATGGAATTTATTTTCATGAGATAATAATTCTTTTTTTAGGAATTTGCTTGATAATAAAAGAAAATATTTACAAACATATGTATTAGTAGTATAATCTTGAATTTATCAGTTTTATAAAGTCAAAATCTCCTAAACCCTTTGTATATAAGGATTTAAGAGATTTTTT
>CANQDH010000125.1 GCA_947591565.1 uncultured Bacilli bacterium
CATCTTCATTTGTTATAATTATTTTTGTATCCGTTATTTCATATTGCATTATTTCTTCCTTTTTCATAAAACCCCTTCTTTGCTTTGTTATCCTATCATAATAAAAGACAAAAATCAAGTCTAAAAAGCTTGATTTTTATATTTCTTGCATAACTACTAATATCATCGGATTACATTCCGTTTGTTCGTAAAAATATTTGCCTAATTTATCTCGAATACCAGTCTTAACTTTATTAAAATCAATATAATTGACTTTTGTATTTTCATGGATAACTTCTAAAGATAATTTTTCGGCTTCTTTAATAACATCGACATTATCTTTAACATATATAAAACCTCTAGTAAGTATTTCAGGGCCAGATAAAATTTGTTTGGTTTGCTTATCAATAGATACACTTACAATTACAATACCATTATCACATAATAATTCACGGTCCTTGATAACAAGTTCACCAACATCCCCTGCTTGCTTACCATCGATTAATATTTCATCTGTTTTTATTTTTTCACCAGTATCGATTAAATTACCATTTACAAAAGTTACAACATCACCATTTAGTTTTAATAAAATATGGTCATCATCAATACCTAACGTCTTTGCAGCTTTGGCATTGGCAACTTGATGACGATATTCACCAATAACCGGGAAATAATATTTAGGATTCATAAGATTAAGCATTAGCATTAAATCTTCGCTAGAAGCATGATATCCTAAATATTTTTTAGATGCAATGATGACAAGATTAGCGCCTATTTGTGCGATTTGATCGTAAACTTTCGTAGCACTTAGTTCCATACCATCATAAACAGGAGAGGCAAAAACAACAGTATCGCTTTCATTTATTCTTATAAATTTATCAAATCCTTTAATAATTCTATTGATATTCGAAAAAGGTTTTTCTCTTTCATCAGATATAATGACAATTACGCCAGGATTATTTATTTCACGAAGAGTTCCTATACGACTTTTATCAAATTTTATATATTTTAAATCAATGGATTTTAAGATGATATTTTCAAGTCTTTTACCTAAAACAACAACTTTTCGGTCTGTTAAAGATATCTCATCAAATAATTCTTGAATACGATATAATTGGGCCTGTGAAACATTATATAAAATACGTCCTTCATTTCGAATAAGTGTTTCTCTTACAATAGATGATGTACGATGATTTGGAGATGTAAAACCTTTTTTATCAGCATACAAAGATTCACTTAGTAAACATAAAACGCCTTGTTTTCCAACATAAGCAAGTTTACCAATATCCGTTTTATAATTACCAATCATGGTAGGATCAAAAACAAAGTTTCCAGTATAAAAAATAGCTCCATCTTCAGTATATAAAACATATCCTACAGCATCTGGTACTGAATGTGTTAAACTAATAGGAAAAATACTATTACGTCCAAATAAAATTTTATGATGTGGTTTAATAGTTATTAAATTACTGATATTTAATTTTTCTTCTTTTAATTGTTCTTTAAGAATTTCTAAAGTAAAAGATGTTCCAAAAACCTTTAATTCAGGAATATCTCTTAAGATATCAGGTATGGCTCCCATTTGCTGATCATGACCATGGGATATAAAAATACCTTGTACCCTTTTTTTATTTTCTTTTATATAATCATAATTTGGTAAAATATAATCAACACCAAGTAATTTATCATCTGGATATTTTAAACCAGCATCAAAAATAAAGATATCTTTATCTACTTCAACAACATACATATTTTTACCAATTTCGTTTAGTCCACCTAAACTAAATATTTTTATTTTACTCATATTTACTCCTTCCTTGTTTATAAAGACTAATTAATTATATCATTTTTTTACGAAAAATAAAAGAAAAAGTTTATAGGTATACTATAAACTCTCATTTTATTAGAATATTGTAATTATAAAGGTTTTTATTCATAACAAGAGGAGATTTTCATTATGAACAACTATTAGTATAATTTATATATTTGTAGCAGTTTTTATTTTTTCCACACTCTCTATCGTATCACCTCCGACTATAATCATTATATATAATAATTATGGTTAGAATTTGATAAAAATATGGGAAATTATGAATTAATTTTAAATTAAATAATTAATTAATAACTATTTTTATTCATTACCCTTTGTTACAGTTACATTTCCATAGTCAGTTTCAACTATTCCTGTTTCAAAAGTATATCTTTCATCAGGTGAGTCATTTATGATACTACCCCAATCAAAACTTTTACCAGTTCGATTTATTATTGTTGTTAGATTTGGATTAGAATAAAATGCCCCTTCTCCTATTGTTTGTACTCCATTCCCTAAATCTACACTTTCAAGATCGTTATAAGAAAATGCTCCATATCCTATTTCTATTACACTATTTGGAATTGTTAAACTGGTAAGACTGTTATTATCAAATGCATGGGTTCCTATTATTTGTACGCCTTGTCCCAAATCTACACTTTTGATGACGTTTTGTTGAAATGCATCCTTTCCTATTGTTTTTACACTATCGGGTATTGTTACACTTCTGAAAAAGTAATCATAACATGCCTCATATCCTATCTCAACTATAACATTTCCTTCAGGTGTTTTGGATGGAATTACTATATCCCATGAACTATCATCTTTTAAATTATGCCATGTATCAGATAAACCTGTTATGGTGGCTGTTCCATCATCATGATTTTCAAATGTAAACCATTCTACAGGGCTTTCTTCTACTTGTGGTTCTTCTTGGGTGCCATCGCATTCACCCTTACCACTTGATGTGAATTTACCATCTTCTAAGGTTACTTTATA
>CANQDH010000126.1 GCA_947591565.1 uncultured Bacilli bacterium
TGGCAAGCTCTAAATAAAGCTTCTTTTGTATATTCATAATTTAATCCTTTACCATATCTAATAGATGCTTCACTTTTTAAATCTAAATTACTAGCTGTATAACGAATACTGATAGGATCAAATATAGCACTTTCGATTAAAATCGTTTTTGTCTCATCGTCAACTTCGGTATTTTGACCGCCCATAACACCAGCAATACAGACAGCCTTTTTGGAATCAGTTATAACAATATCGGATGCTTTTAAATGACGATTTTTACCATCTAAAGTTATTATCTCCTCACCATCATTTGCATCTCTTACAACAATCTTATCACCTAATTTATCTTTATCAAAAAAATGTAGTGGCTGACCATATTCAAGCATAACATAATTAGAAATATCGACAACATTATTAATAGGTCGCATACCAACTGAAAGCAATCTTTTTTTAATGAAATCAGGTGATTCACCAATGTGGATATCCGTTACCATTTTAGCTAGATAATAAGGACATTTAGCTGTTTCCACTTTAAGGGTAAAATAGTTATTAATACTATCTAAACTTTCTTTAAATGATAAATCAGGTAATTTGACTTTTCTATTTAAAATAGAAGCAATTTCATAAGCAAAACCAATATGGTAGTAGCAGTCATTATTACGATGCTTATGAATATCAAGTTCATATAAAGTATTATCTAACCCTAAATATTTAAGAGGATCAAGTCCAACAGGTGCATCGCTTGGTAATTCGTAGATACCTTTATTATAGTTTTCTTCGGTTTTAGCTTCTAGACCAAGTTCAAATAATGCACAAAGCATACCATTTGATTCGACCCCTCTAATTTTACTTTTTTTAATTTCAATATTACCAGGTAAAACAGCTCCAGGTAAAGCGACAATAACTTTTAAACCTTTTCTTACATTAGGTGCACCGCACACAATTTGGTATACATCATCTTTGACATTTACTGTACATACGTGTAAATGATCACTATCAGGATGCTTTTCACATGTTAAAACTTCACCGATAACTAAATTATCAAGATGATTAGATATGACGGACTCAATATTGATACCTGCCTTGGTAATTTTAACAGCAAGTTCTTTTAAATCTTGATCAGAAATATCAATATAATCTTTAACCCAGTCGAGATTTATCACTATTCATCACCGCCTATTCTATCAAAATTTTGATTAGCCCTTAAATCGTTATTATAAAAAGTGCGACAATCATCAATATCATATTTAAGCATAGCCATTCTTTCAGCCCCAAAACCAAAAGCAAAACCAGACCATACATTAGGATCATACCCGCTCATTTTAAGAACATTTGGATGAACTAGACCTGCTCCTGCTATCGTAATCCAGCCAGTATGTTTACATACATTACATCCTTTTCCATCACAATTAAAACAGCTAATATCGACCTCAACAGATGGTTCTGTAAATTGGTAATAACTTGGTCTAAATCTCGTTTCAATCTTCTCGCCAAATAGTTTTTTAACTATAATATCGATTGTACCTTTTAAATCAGATAAACTTATATTTTTATCGATGAGTAAGCCTTCTATTTGCATAAACTGATGTGAATGAGTTGCATCATCATCATCCCTCCTGTAAGTTTTACCAGGACATATCATACGAATAGGCTTCTCACCTTTTCCTTTTAACATTTCTCTAACTTGAACAGGTGATGTTTGACTTCTAAGTAAAAGTTCTTCACCTTCAATGTAAAAGGTATCTTGGGCATCTCTAGCTGGATGTCCCTTAGGAATATTAAGCATTTCAAAATTATATTTATCTTCTTCAATCTCTGGTCCATCTACAACATCATACCCCATAGATATTAAAATATCTTCTACTTCTTCAACTAAGGCTTCCAAAATATTAGGTTTTCCATTTGAAATTTTGAAAGCAGGTAAAGTAATATCGATCTTTTCATTTTCAAGTTTTTTATTTAACTCTTTCATTTCAAGTTTTTCTTTTAAATCATCAAAAAGATTGGAAACAGATGTTTTTAAGTTATTAAGAAGCATTCCAAAATTCCTTTTTTCATCTTGCGACAAGTCTTTTAAATGATTTGTTAATTCGTTAATAGGACCTTTTTTACTCAAATATTTAATCCTAACTTCATCTAACTGTTTTAAATCAGTTACTTTGTTTAGTTTTTCTTTAATTTCATTTAAAAGTAAATCCATTTTTTCTTTCATATAAAAATTCCTTTCCAAAAAAAAAGTCCTTAAATAATAAGGACGTTTTAAACGTGGTACCACCTTAATTTGTAAGTATACTTACCTCAAAACTATAACGCATTACCGATATAAATTTTCTTTTATATAGCTCCAAGACGAATTCATAAACAAAGACTAACTAATTTTCACCAACCATTAGCTCTCTACATAGTTTTTTATTTATTACTACTTCTTTTCATTGCTTTTTTACACGCTAATATTACCAAATTTAAGTAAATTTGTCAATAATTTAAGTTGTTTTTATGTTATATTTAAAGCTTTGATATCTTTAATGGTAAGACCTGTAGTCTTAGAAATAATATTTATATCTACTTTTTCACTAAATAATTTTTTAGCAATTTCGATATTTCTTTGCTGAATACCCTGTTCTCTACCTTTTTCTATGCCTTCATCTAAACCATCCCTAAAAGATTGGTCTTTTAAAGCCCATTCTTTATCATAAGCTTCTCCTATATATGTATTTTGTGAAGTGTTTATGGC
>CANQDH010000127.1 GCA_947591565.1 uncultured Bacilli bacterium
TTCATAATATCATTATTGGTAAAATACGTTTCCGCAACCCAAAAGGTAAGTAAACTATCGATATTAATTTTTTGTTTGACATATTCATAATTTTCCGTTTTGGACATATCATGTGAATTGACAAAGTTTATAATATCAACATAACCATCTTTAGATCCTTCAGATAAATCATAATCGATTCTTACAATGTTTGTTTTATCAGCATCAACATTATAGTGGCTTGCGATAAAATCCCCATCAACTTTTTCTCTAATATTATATATACCCCAGTAATTACCATTAATATATAAAATGACAGGTTTAAAGGCTTGGACTTCAACGGCTGTATCTTCCATCATTGTTGTCATGAAAACATCTCGAAATAAGGCTGCCCTATAATCTTGCGATCCTGATCTTAATACTAACGTATTATAAACACTATTATCTCGGTTAGGAAAGACTTGATAATTAAGGGTTGGTTCTCCGTACTCTTTTCGAAATTTTAAAGCAAAACTTTTTTTAGGTAGACTTCTTGTCGATGCACCAAACTGTTTTAGACCACAAGGAATCGTAAAGCCTTTATCATCTTCAAATAACTCTGCAACGGAAGAATATTCATAATCGTTATAAAATGACTGATTATCTAATTTATAAAAATCATTTGGATCAAGAGATACGGATAAAACAGGCAAAGTATGGTTTTCATTGATAATATATGAAGAAGTAATTACGTTACTAGATAGTTTGCCATCTTCAATATTTATAGCTTTTAAAACAGTTGTTTTATTTAAGTTAATAGGCCCGCTATATCTATGTGAAGAACTAGTTGGTGTGCTTCCATCCGTTGTATAATATATCGTACCCGGTGCTTTTATTTCAACACTTAAATTATCAACATCATTATAAACTCCTGCTTTTATAGAAAAATCTGGAAAGTATGCGATATCATATCTTCCAGAATTATTATCTTTTAACGGAGTTGGTTTCATATAACTAAATCCATAACTCGCATTTCTTCCAAAACTATATCCGACTTTAATATCAGCCATAAACATTGAATCAACAACTTTTTCATTTTTTATAAGGTATAGACTTTCGACACTTGATAATTTAAAATTAGCGTGTACATAAGTATTATTGGTTAAATTCGTATCACCTGATGCCATAAAGACATAAATATCATTTGGTTTTAAAGTAACATCAGGTAATTTAAACATATCTAAATCATTAAGTGTTGTCGTTATGTAATAATCACCTAAATTAATAGTTTCCTTAGAATTATTTTTAAGTTCGACCCAATCATAATAATTGTTACTATTTTGGGCTAAATATTCAAAATTACTATTCATGGCTTCATTGATAACAAGAGTCTGTTTATTTTGTTCATATTTTTTAGCAAAGGCTTCAATGCCATCGATATCGTTTTCAAAGCCACCACTTAGTACGCCAGTTTTAGTATAGATACCATTATTTAAGGCTAAAGCATAACCATTTGGTAAATTTTCATATGCGATATTTTGAACGATTTTACCATTTTTACTTAAAATAACATTTCCTGTTTTGGAATTTAATTTAAAATTGGTATGTAACTCATCTTCTAAAATATCTCTTCCTGATGTATATATTAAAATAATTTCGTTAGGTTTTAAAGTTATATCCGGTAAATTCCATTTAAAAGGTTCATTGGTACTATTTGATAGACTATAACCTTTTAAGGAAATATTGTTGTCTGTGGTATTTTTAAGTTCAATATAACCACTTAACTCATTATAGTCATCAGTAAATTGACCACCATTTCGAACTAACACTTCATTTATTTCGACATTATTTTCATTAGATGCAAGCGAAGATACATATTGTTTATAACCATCCTCGGTATTATCATATCCCGGTGTTGCTTTTTTTACTATATTCCACTTTCCGTTTAAATTACGGGCTAAGCTTATATTTTTATTTGTTTTTTCAGTTTCGACCATGTCGATTACTTTACCACTAGGATTTTTTAAAACAACTTTTTCACCACCATTTTTATTTAATTTAAAATTGGCGTGTAAGCCATCACTAGAAGTACCACTTAAGAAGACAACAATATATGCATGGGCTTTTATCGTCGTATTAGGAAAGGCCCATTTGGTTTGATTTTCTTCATCTGATAAAGTATAATTAGTTAAATTAATATCTTTATTAGAGCCATTATATATTTCTATCCAGTCATAAATATTACCATCGTTATCAGCATAATAACTATCATTATTATTCATAATTTCATTAATGACAAGTGAATTAATATGAGGTGTTCCTGTTTGATCTAAGTCGACTTCTTCTTTTATAGTATTCTTTTTATCACTAAATAATAAAGTAAATATAATAAGGCATATTAAGATAATAAAAATTATAACAATGTTTTTATAATTGGCTTTTAATTTCTTAGTATCAAACATCTTTATCTACCTCTTATCCCTACCATAGTTTATTTTATCATAATCTAAAATTCATTACAAGTAGTTGAATAAAAGTAGACTAACTTTTGACATAATACTAACACATAAAAATAGAAGGTCAATGACACTTCTATTTAATTCCATAAATTAATAGGATATTCACCATTTTCTAGCAATTTTTGAATTTCAGAAACGGTAATTTATCAGTTTTAAGATAAAGAATTTGTAGAAGCCATTGAAAAATGGTTATTTTTTTGTCAAATTTTACAT
>CANQDH010000128.1 GCA_947591565.1 uncultured Bacilli bacterium
ATTAATGATGCTTATACACTAGATGATATCGAAAGTGGTAACTATAAAATAATACCTATCAAAGATGCTTTAACATCGTATCCAAATATTACCATCGATGATAAAATGGCTTTTAAAATTAAAAATGGACAAGTAATTGATAATATATATCATCAAGATTTGGTTGTTTTTCTAAATAAACAAGAAGTACTTGCAATATATAAAAATGATAACGACAAATTAAAAGTTTATAAAATGTTGTAGGTGATTTATGATAGAAGAAAAAATAAAAAAAATAGTATCTACGAGTGATTATTTAAAAGGTAAAAAGATAAATCCTACGTCTATTTTACCTCAAAAAATCCTAACGATTTCTGGTAATGACAAGATTTTAAAATATAAAGTTCAATCAGCTAATAGTGATAATATCTATACGGTTACTTTTATTTTAAAAGATGGAGACATTATTAGTAGTAATTGTACTTGCCCAATGTGTGAAAAAACTAGGTCTTGTAAACATGTTGCAGCTGTTTTAATAAATAAAAGTTCTGATTTATTTAAAGAAGAAAAAAAGGATAATTCATCTTTAGATATTTCATCAGCTATACTAGATAAACTATATCATAAAAAGACTTTTAAACAAGAGTTAAAATTAGAACTTGAACTTCATTTTGAATTTTCCCATTATAGTCATGGTATCTCTGTTTTTCTAAAGGTTGGTATAAATACAATGTATAAAGTTGGTTCTAAAATAAGCTCCTTTTTACATGCCTATAGGAATAAAGCCTCATCAGTTATTTTTGGAAAAGAATTTACCTATGATGCAAATACGCAACAATTTAATGAAGAAGACGCTAAAATAATGGATTTTTTATGTGATATGTTTTATTTTTCAGAATATACAGCTTTGAGTTCTTGTATCTATGTCAAGGGAAATTATGTCGATAAATTTATGCTTTTACTAAAAAACAAAACTTTTAACGTTGCGCCTGTTTATCTTTTTAATGGGGTCATAGAAGCTTCACCGCTACCAGCCCATCTTCAAAAAGATGGTGATACATATACCTTTTCTTTAGATTACGATTATCTAAATTTTGCTGATTATAATCAAAAATATTTAATTTATACAAATAAATTATATAAAATACCAGATTCTTTAAGTGAACTTCTTAAATTATTTACTTTATATCAAACAAAACAAATCAATTTTTCGAAAGATGATATACCTAAATTTATGTCATCGCTTGGTGATGTACTTAAAGATGCGAGTATCGATGATGATATAAAAGATAAATTTATGATGATTACACCGAAAACAAGTCTTTATTTTGATTTAGATGACCATGTTACTTGTACCATTAAATTTGATTATCATCATCATATTATTAATTATTTTGATAGTGTAGATATTTTACGAAATGACATATATGAACGTGAGGTTTTACATGACCTTATTAATAGTGGATTTACTATAGATAATCAATTATTATCTTTAGAAAATATTGATGCTTATGATACTTTTATAGAAGAAACCTTACCGATGTTAAGTCAAAAATATAACGTTTTTACTAGTGAAAAATTAAATAAAATGGAAATCAAAAAAGAAACAAAGATAACATCGCATTTTCGTATAGGACAAGACAATATTTTTAAAATAGATTTTAATTTAGATGGTATTGATAAAAGTGAACTTTCAAATATTTTTGATAATATGGATAGTAAGAGGAAATACTATAAATTAAAAAGTGGTCATTTACTTAATTTACGCGATAAAAATTTAACCGAACTTAAAGGATTAGTTGATGATGCGCAGATTGATATTAATGATTTAGATAAAGAATGTATTATACCTAAATATCGCGCTATCTATTTAGATAGTTTAAAAGAAAATAAGTATCATATTATTAAAACAAATAATTTATTTGATGAATTTGTTTCCAATTTTGAAAAATATAAAAAGATTTCCTTAGATGTAGACCAAAGTATTTTAAGAAAGTATCAAGTAACCGGTGTAAAATGGCTTTATAATCTTTATAAATGTGGTTTTGGTGGCATTTTAGCTGATGAGATGGGTCTTGGTAAATCCATTCAAACCATTTATTTTATTAAGCAAATTTTAAAAGAAAAAGAAAAGAGTAATATTTTAATTGTCGCGCCTACTTCTTTAATATATAACTGGGAAAATGAATTTCAAAAATTTGGTCATGATTTAAAATTTAAAGTTGTAGCAGGTACTAAAATATTTAGACAAAATTTCTTTAAAACAAATAAAGATAATCGTATTTTTATTACAACTTATGGACTTCTTCGTGAAGATAGTGATTATTATAAAAAACTTTCGTTTGAATTAATGGTTATTGATGAAGCCCAAAATATTAAAAATCCTTTATCTATTTCAGCAAAAGTCGTTAAAGACATAAGTAGCCATGTTAAAATAGCTCTAACAGGTACACCTGTTGAAAATTCATGTACGGAATTATGGAGTATTTTTGATTTTTTAATGCCGGGCTATTTAAATACTTTAAAAAAATTTCGTGAAAAGTATCATCTTAAAGATGTTGATAAGGAATCACTTAAAAGTTTAGATACCTTAAATCTTCAAATATCACCATTTATTTTAAGAAGAAAAAAAGAAGATGTTTTAAA
>CANQDH010000129.1 GCA_947591565.1 uncultured Bacilli bacterium
TTTGGTATACCAATTATTGTAAAAGATAATATTGATGTTAAAGGAATGCCAACCACTTTAGGAACAAAATCTTTAAAAGATAATTATCCTAATGATGATGCACAAATAATTAAAAATTTAAAAGAAAAAGGCGTTATTATTTTAGCTAAGGCTAATATGAGTGAATTTGCTTTTATGGCTGATTCAGCGGAAAGTTCTTATGGTACTACTCATAATGCCTATGATAAAAGATATTCAAGTTATGGCTCAAGTGGAGGAAGTGCCGTTAGCGTAGCTTTAAAATATGCACCCCTTGCTATTGGAACTGACACTAATTCATCACTAAGAGCGCCAGCTTCAGCCGCCTTTGTTATCGGTTTTAGACCAACCTTAAATAAATTATCTACAACGGGTATTATACCATATAACATCACAAGAGATGTACCAGGACCTGTTACAACGAATCTATACGATAATGCTCTTATCATGGCAGCCTTAGAAAATAAAGAAGATGATTTTTATATTAAAAATATGACTAATAAAGATTTTTCAGATATCACTATAGGCGTTATAGATGATTTTGCCTATGGTAATGATTCAGGTATTTACGGAACAGGCAAAACTTATGATAAATTAATAACATTATTTGATGATACTTTAAAAAAACTCGAAAAAAAAGACGCTAAAATAGTCCATATCAATCATTTTTATAACGAGACATATAATGAAATCAATCAAACAGCGCAAGGTGGATGGACGATGTGCTATTTCTTTAATCAGTATATTCAAAATACAACAGGAACGATACGATCATTTGAACAATTAGCTAAAGATCCTTATCATATTTATTCTTTAGATGATTATGTAGAAGAGTGTAGTAGGGATATAAAAGAAATTGAAACATTTGCATCACAAAAAAGGCCATATAAGGAATATGTTGAAAATATTTATGATAAATATGCTTTAGATGTTTTAGTTTATCCAACAACGAAAAATAAATTATCTTTAGCAGGTGAAAATAATTTTGAATCGGCAAGTTATACTATTGCTCCTGTTTTAGGATTGCCGGCTGTTAGTATGCCACTTGGGTTTATCGATGGTTTACCATATGGAATAGAATTTGTTGCCCTTAAAGATAACGAACAAAAATTATACGAAATATTATATAATTATGAAAAAATAAATAATGTTTATACGCTTCCTAAAGAGGCCAAAAATTTATATGAAATACCTATAAATGTTGAAAAACTAAAAAAAATATATGAAAAAAATAATGACCTTTTCATTAATTTTTTACCATCTAAAATGATTAATGATTATCAGGGTAATATAGACGCTATTAAAAACTTTTTTCACAATTATTCACAATATAATATCGAAGAAATTAATACATTATCCCATGAATTATATCGTAAATTAGATAAATCGCTTACAAACATCAACATCATTTATATATATTCTTTTTTAAATATTATCAAAATAATCCTTTTAAAAATAATTGTAAAAAAATTTATTTAAGTTATTTTTTATATTCTTTAACATATCCTTTAATGGTGAAGTAGATGAATACTAATATTTATGCTTTTATTCTTCCCTTAATTGCCGGATTATCAACAATGATAGGAACCGTTTTAATTTTTTTTAAATTTAAAAATACCCATAAAATTATCTTATCTTCTTTAGCCTTTGCAGCAGGTGTTATGATAATGGTATCTTTAACAGATCTGATTCCTGAATCATTAAAACTTTTAAAACTCTATTTTTATCCTTTTCCATCGTGGATAATAATGTTTATTTTCATCGTCATAGGTATCTTAATATCGATGGCAATTGATAAATATTTGCCATCTAATAATGATAAATTATACAAAGTAGGTATCATTAGTATGCTTGCTATTGTTTTACATAATATTCCTGAAGGTATTGCTACTTTTATGGCAACAACAAGCGATATTAACTTAGGTATATCACTCACACTTGCGATAGCTTTTCATAATATTCCTGAAGGTATTAGTATATCTATTCCTATTTATTATGCAACAAAAAGTAAATTTAAAGCTTTTAATTATACATTAGTATCAGCCTTATCTGAACCATTTGGTGCTTTACTTGCCTTTATTTTTCTTCAAAGATTTATGAATAATTTTATTTTAGGAATTCTTTTTGCTATGATTGCAGGTATTATGATTCATATTTCTATATATGAATTAATACCAACATCATTTAAATATAAAAATTATAAATTAACATTTACATTTATTTTTATTGGCTTTTTCCTTACCCTAATAAATCATTTTCTATTTTCTTAAAGAAGAGTAGGGGTTTAAAAAAAGGGGGAGGGTAAACAGAAAAAAGTGCCATTTAATTATGACACTTTTTGGGTTATTTACAATTTCTTAATTCAAAAGAATGGTCAGCATTTTCATCATATTTAAATGATCCATCGTTGCTAACTTTATTTGTATCAAAACCGATACTTTCTGAATTATTATTCATTTTATCAGTTACTTTATTTGTATTTCTATTCGTAACTTTACTTGAATTATTATTCATCTTACTTTTTTTCATCATAATCACCCATTAATATTATGAACATAAATAAAGAGATAATTCGAAAAAAGAAGTGGTAATAAATGCTAAAAAATA
>CANQDH010000130.1 GCA_947591565.1 uncultured Bacilli bacterium
GGATTACTTATAACATCATTTAAAATAAACTGAGAAACCTCGGAAAGGGAAAGTTTGGCACCTATATTATTTATAAGGATATAATACTGATATAATTCATCTGCTATCTTATTATCTATTCCAAATAAATGAGATATTTGCGTACTTGACATTTTAGTATTTATAAGTTTTTCATCACTAAATTTAGATAAAACATTTATATTGTTAAGAGTTTCATCATCTATTTTAGATGCATATTTTTCATTTGTTAAACAATCGTTTTGCATAAAATTTATAAAGTCTGTTATACTTAATTTTAAATTGTTCTTTAAAGATAAATAATACACCAAAAGATCATCTATTTTATTTTTATCAATACTTAAAATACTTGCAACATCACTTAAAGATCTTTGCTTGTTCATAGCAGAAGAAGTAATAAAATTTTTAAGTCTTTCAATATCTTTTTTTGTTTGCTCTGTTATTTGGCTACTAGCTTTTGGATTATGATAAACTTCCCTAGTTATAAAATTAATAAAATCCTCAAAAGAAATTTGATTGTTTATATTTTTATTATAATAATCATAATAAACTATTTTTAATAGGTAATCTTCTATCTGAACACTTTTTCCTAAATCGTTTAATTTACTATTTAATTTATCAAAGATAAGTTTTTCATTTAACGTATTTCCATAACCTAAAACTTCATTTATTTTATCATTTGTTTTCAAATTATTTAAATATTTAGATATTTTTTCTTCTTCTTCGTTTTTATATATGATAGCAACAACATTATTTTCTTCAAAAATTTTACTTATTTCATCAGCTTTCGAATCCGTATAATCAATTCCTAGTGATCCCTTTAAAAAATAACTAATTAAAAAAACAAGAAGAAATAATGGTAAAGAAAGAAAACGCGATTTATAACTTAATTTCCCTAATTTATTTAATTTAATATTAGGGGCTTTCTTTTTCGTTTTCACAATCCATTTATCAAACATTAATATAAGGACAGGAAGAACGAAAAAAATACATATTAAACTAAATAAAACACCTTTAGCTAAAACAAAGCCTAAATCTTTTCCAATTTTAAAACTCATAAATACTAAGGCTAAAAGTCCAACAATCGTTGTTACCGAACTACTTGATATCGCTGTAAAAGACTTATATAGAGCATTTTTCATAGCTTTAATCTTATCTTTTTGTATTTGTTTTTCTTGGTCATAACGATTCATAAGCATAATAGAGTAATCCATAGATAAGGCCATCTGTAATATAGCTGCAATAGAATTGGTTATACTAGATACATTTTTAAAGATAATATTTGTTCCTTTATTTAAAACAACAGCCATCAAAATAGATATCAAAAATAAGAATGGTTCAACAAAAGAATCACACATAATAAGTAGAATAACAAGAGCACATAAAACAGCTAGAGCTATAATCCAAAATGGTAAAACACTTTTATTACTTTCAGATATACTTCCGCTTGTATAAATCGTATAATCTTTATACTTTTTGGTTATTTCATTATATATATTGGCAGATGTTTTAGAATCTGATTTACTATTTACATTTATGACATAAAGTGTATAGTTTTGTTTATTATATTTATCTGTATGATCATAACTAACACTTTGAACACCATCTATATGACTTAAATCATCTTTGATTTTATCTTTTTCATCATCATATAAATTTTCAAACATCAAGTTAAGTGTACTTGTTTCAGAAAATTCTTTTTCCATAATGTCCATACCTATTCTTGTTTCGGATGTATCAGGTAAATACTTGGAAATATCATGATTAATTTTTACCTTTGATGATAATACACCTGAGATAATAGTAAGAACAATAAATAAAGATAAAACAAAATATCTTTTGTTTATAATAAAATCAGTTATTTTTCGCATCATAAATCACCCTTCTTTTTTTAAACATGCAGTATATTATATTATTATTAAAGAATTAATAACAGCATATTTTTTAAAAAAGTGTCTAAATTTAGACATTTTTATATAAAGTGATGATTTTTCAAGAATTAAATGTGCTATAATTATATATATGCAGCTTATATAGAAAGGTTTGATGTTTATGAAAGTAAGATGTCTAAATTCTTCGTCTATAAAAACAAGAAATTTAATAAAAAAAGCTTTTGCCGAGCTTATACATGAAAAAAAGCAACTTGATAAAATCAGCGTTATCGAATTAGTAAAAAGGGCTGACATAACTAGAAGTACCTTTTATACACATTACGATAACATATATGAAGTTGCTCATGATTACCAATTACAAACAATTGATCTCTTATGTAGTGATGATTTAAAACTCCAATCAAAACAAGATATCATAAATTACTTTGACAATATTATAAAATGTTTAAAGGAACATGAAGAAACATATAAATTGTTATTATCGGCAGATGAGTCTCTTTTCTTTCTAGAAAAATTAAAAAAAATTGCCATTCAAAAAATATATGATGCCCTTAAAGAAAATAATAATGAATATTTACATCTTGATGTTTCCTTTATGATGAATGGAATCTTAATGGAACTACTTAAATATTTTCGAAATGAAAGTCCATATTCATTAGATGAATTATTATGT
>CANQDH010000131.1 GCA_947591565.1 uncultured Bacilli bacterium
AAATGAAATTCGGATGCACTACCGAAGTGATAAAAAAAATAATAAAAATATTAGCATTAATGAATCGATTGGTTTTGATAAAGATGGAAATGAAATTACCTTCTTAGATATTTTAAAAACACCTAAACCTGATTTTGCTTTAGAAATTCATAATCAAAATAACTTAAATCTACTAAAAGATTATTTCAAAGTATTAAATCCAAGAGAAAAAGATATCATCATTAAAAGATATGGACTATATGGTCATGATGAAATAACACAAAAAGAAATAGCTAAAGAACTAGGTATATCACGAAGCTATGTATCGAGAATTGAAAAAAGAGCACTTACAAAAATGCTCCGTGAATATATTAAAAATAAGAATAACTCTATTTAATTGCATCTTTTAAAAGATGACTTAATCTTGCATTTCCTTCTTCATTTAAATGTCTTTTATCAGCCATTAAATAAGCATCTATTTCTTTATGAAAAGGAATAACTTTAACATTTTCACTATTTAAACTAGATAAATCTTCACTAGTAGATACTATATATATCTGATGACCTTTACATAAAGTAATTAATTCTGCATACTCTTCTTTAGATATGGCATGGTTATCAAAAGCAAAAACGAGTTTATATGTTAAAGAATCATCCTCGATGAATTGTTCAAGTTGCTGCTTAACTTTTAAATAATCAAAATTTTGGTCGATAATAAAATTAGCGTTTTCAAAGGAAGCTTCAATATTATTAAAAGCACCTATTAAAATATCATTACCATAAAAACTTATTTTCGTTTTTAAATTATGATTATATTCATCAACTACTTCTTGTTTTTTACTGTTATACTCTTCTAAATAATAGTTATAAATACTATCATATATAGCGTCTGCAAAAGCTTTTCTGCCAGTACTTGTTAAGTGTATACCATCAGCTATAAAATATTCAGGATGACCTTTAGATATTTTCTCCCAATCAACAATATGCAAGTTCGCATATTTGGCTGAAAGTTTTTCTAATTTACTATTGACATTAACATCTATATCATTTGTTACATTGACCCAAAAAACTTCTTTACCTTCGCATGATTCCATTATTTCAATTTTGCAAGCTTCTGAGCAATCACCATTAGCACCCAAATTAATAATAATAGGGTTGCCAAACATCTTTTTTTGTTTCAAGTCTTCAATTATACCATTAACCAGCCAAGCTGTTCGAGTTACTTTAGCGTCAATATAACCATTTGGAAAAGTTGCATAAAGGTTTTCTATAGCCCCAAGCATGACAGAATCACCAATACCAATAACAGGTAAATTCGTAACAACATCTTTTAATTTATCTTCATCTTGTTCTATCTCATCAAGTGCGATTTGATAATTACGGTTTTCTTCTTCAAAACTAGCCATAAAAGCTTCTTGTTTTTGGTGCATTTCTATTTCATTTTTAGATAATTGTTTTTCTAAGTTTTGCATTTCTAAAGTATAATCTTTTTGAACAATATAAATATTGCCTCCAAAACCAGATAGACAAACAAGTATTGTACATAAAGCAAGTTTCCATTTATTTAGTTTTTTGAAATTATTAAGAGAAGCATAAATCATATATGAAAAGACAAATGTTGAAAGCAAAATAAGGACATTTTTATAGAGATTAAGACCTGGTATATTAATATATGGCATTAAGAAAATAACAGGATACTGAACTAAATAAATTTCGTAACTAATATTTGCTAAAAACCTAAATATCTTATTTGTAAAACCATCTTTTTTCTGAACCATTATCGTAGCATAATCAGTAAGTCTAAGAGTAATAACGCTAACTAAAATCATACATATTTCAAAATATGGTGAACTAGCATCAATATATATAAATAAAGAAGAAAGCATTACAACGTATAAAAGAAAAAAAACAAAACATAAACGACTATTTTTGATTTCCTTTGAAATTTGTTTTCCATAATAATGATGCAAAAATCCTAAAGCCATACCTAAAGCAAAAGGAAAAAGACGGGAAATCGTACTATAATAAGAAATAGTTATACTAGGCGATGAACAAAAACAATAAGCACTTCCTATAGCTAGTATAAATAGAATGATAAGAGGAATTAGTTTACTTATTTTATCACCTATTTTTTTGAGTGCCATAAATATAAAAGGGAAAACTAATTCTAACTGCATTAAAATAGATACATACCATAAATGCATAAATGGTGAATTCATTTG
This sequence comes from uncultured Bacilli bacterium, assembly GCA_947591565.1. Classification (GTDB taxonomy): domain Bacteria; phylum Bacillota_I; class Bacilli_A; order RF39; family UBA660; genus UMGS1045. Next base: position 2,202 of record CANQDH010000131.1, read on the forward strand.
ATGAGCAAAATAATCATTATTAACAAATATTTGCCAAAAATTATTATATCCAAGTAAGACTGATGTTGTTTCAGGTTTAAGATTAAGCCAAATGATATTACTAAATTTTGATATCACAAAAATACTTATAAAGACAGTGATACATAAGGGTATATATATTTTGATAAAGCGACTTTTATAATACTTTAAAAGCGAAAATTTATTTTGATTGAATGAAGATATACAAGATAAATATCCACTTAAAACAAAAAAGGAGCAAACGGCTAAATAACCACCCTTTAATATACCCATATGATATAATAAGATAGATATACAAAGTAAAATTCTAACTATATCAAGATATTTATAATATTT